>NZ_LWLC01000004.1:0-194808 GCF_001905065.1 Saccharothrix sp. CB00851 | reverse complement strand
GGGCTGGCGGTGGGTCCGGGCTGGCGGTGGGTCCGGGCCGGCGGTGGGTCCGGGCCGGCGGTGGGTCCGGCGGCCGGCGGTGGATCCGAGAGGCCGCCGGTGGGTCTGGGGTGGGGGCTCGGGCGGTGGGTGGTGTGGGGCGGGGGTTGAGGGGCGGTCCTCGTTGTTTTAACCGACGTTCGAGGGGGCGGATAACGGCGTTTTGGTTCGTTGGTTTTTGAGGTTCACCCGGTTAGGTGGCCGGTGTGGGTGGCGGGAGAGGGGTGGATTGTTGCTGTTCGGGCTGGTCACGGGCCTGGCAGGCCCGTGACCGGGTCGGTGGCACGCTCGCCCGCGCCTGGCTGCGGTGTGTCTTGGAGTGGGGCTGTGGCGGGGTGCCGATCGGGTTGGGTCTTCGGTTGGTGGTCGGCACGTTGTGAGTGGTCGGGGCGTCGCCAGGGCAGTTCCGGGTAGGTCGCCAGTTCGACGTGGGTGGTGCAGCGGGCCAGGTCGGCGTAGGTGCCGGCTAGGACGGCGGCTCTGATGCGACGCACTTGACCGACCGTCGGCAGCTCCCCCACCAGCAGGAACGGCAGCAGCAGGCGCCAGGCACCAACGGTGGCGGCACGGTGGCGGTGTGGTGCGCGCAGTGCCGCGCGGGCCGCACGCAGTGCGTGCTCGCCCGCACTGATCGCCACCGGGTACCCGGCGTGGTCCCACGACCAGCGCAGGCCGTCGGCCATGGCGCAGCGCACGCAGTCGGCGGGCCCGGTGGCCAGTTCCTCGCCGCACTGGGAGCACGCGAGCAGCGTCATCGCCCAGTCGGTGCACGTCCAGGGGTGCCGTCCGACTTCGTCGGCGAGGACGAGTTCGGCCAGTTCACGTTCTCCCGCCCCGCCCTCGGCGAGCTGTTCGGCGGCCAGCAGCTCCTGCCAGTCGAGCAGCCAGTACTGGTCGACGAGCTCCGCGCAGAACCGGCACGCGGGGTAGCCGCGGCCGGCCAGGTCGCCGCACGACGGGCACGGCGAGACGGCGGCGGGGCGGGCCACGCGCCGGGCGCCGGGCGGGAACGGCTGGTGATCAGCCACGCGAGAAAGGTACGCGCAACCGGTGGCGCTTGGCATCCGCACCTTGGCATCGGCACCTGGCCGTGGCTATGGTCAGGCCGACAGCTCGACTCACACCGATAACTCAACACACGCGGGAGCTCGCGCCACAGCGGGCTGAGAGGGTGGCTGGAGCGCGAGGCTCCGGTGCCGCCGACCGCCTGAACCTGACCGGGTAATGCCGGCGTAGGGAGGAATGTCGTGACGGCACTTGACGACCGTTCGGTCAAGCCCAGTGTGACCACCGGCCCCATCTCGGGCTCCCACAAGGTCTACCGCGAGGTGGGCGAGGGTGTGCGGGTCCCGTTCCGCCGGGTTGGGCTGACCAACGGCGATCACGTCGATCTGTACGACACTTCCGGTCCGTATACCGACGACAACGCGACCATCGACGTCCACAGTGGACTTCCGAAGCTGCGCGCGGACTGGGTCGCGGCGCGCGAGCCCGTGCACGGGGCGGTGACCCAGCTGGCGTACGCCAAGGCGGGGATCATCACGCCGGAGATGCGGTTCGTGGCGGCCCGCGAGAACATGAGCCCGGAGTTCGTCCGGGACGAGGTGGCGATCGGCCGGGCGGTCATCCCGCTCAACCGCAACCACCCCGAGGCCGAGCCGATGATCATCGGCAAGAAGTTCCTCGTGAAGATCAACGCGAACATCGGCAACTCGGCCGTGACCTCCTCGATCGAGGAGGAGGTGGAGAAGATGGTGTGGGCGTCGCGGTGGGGCGCCGACACGATCATGGACCTGTCGACGGGCAAGCGGATCCACGAGACGCGTGAGTGGATCATGCGGAACTCGCCGGTGCCGATCGGCACGGTGCCGATCTACCAGGCGTTGGAGAAGGTGGACGGCGATCCGGCGAAGCTGTCGTGGGAGGTCTACCGCGACACCGTCATCGAGCAGGCCGAGCAGGGCGTCGACTACATGACGGTGCACGCGGGCGTGCTGCTGCGGTACGTGCCGCTGACCGCCCGCCGGGTGACGGGCATCGTGTCGCGCGGTGGGTCGATCATGGCCGCGTGGTGCCTGGCGCACCACAAGGAGAGCTTCCTCTACACGCACTTCGAGGAGCTGTGCGACATCCTGCGCGCCTACGACGTGACGTTCAGCCTGGGTGACGGGCTGCGGCCGGGTTCGATCGCGGACGCCAACGACGAGGCGCAGTTCGCCGAGCTGAGGACGTTGGGCGAGCTCACGCACATCGCGCGGGCGAAGGACGTGCAGGTGATGATCGAGGGCCCGGGTCACGTGCCGATGCACAAGATCGCGGAGAACGTGCGGTTGGAGGAGGAGTGGTGCGGCGAGGCGCCGTTCTACACCCTCGGGCCGCTGGCCACGGACATCGCGCCCGCGTACGACCACATCACGTCGGCGATCGGTGCGGCGCAGATCGGCTGGCTGGGCACGGCGATGCTGTGCTACGTCACGCCGAAGGAGCACCTGGGCCTGCCGAACCGGGACGACGTGAAGACCGGCGTGATCACGTACAAGATCGCGGCGCACTCGGCGGACCTGGCCAAGGGCCACCCGGGCGCGCAGGACTGGGACGACGCGCTGTCGAAGGCGCGGTTCGAGTTCCGGTGGGAGGACCAGTTCAACCTGTCGCTGGACCCGGACACGGCTCGGTCCTACCACGACGAGACGCTGCCCGCGGCGCCCGCGAAGACGGCGCACTTCTGCTCGATGTGCGGGCCGAAGTTCTGCTCGATGAAGATCACCCAGGACGTGCGGCGGTACGCGGAGGAGCGCGGTCTGTCCACTGTGGAGGCGATCGAGGCGGGCATGGAGGAGAAGTCGCACGAGTTCACCGACCACGGTGCCAAGGTGTACCTGCCGGTGGTCGACTGATGGCGTCCACGCCACCGAGGGTCCTCACCATCGCCGGGTCCGATTCCGGCGGTGGTGCGGGCCTGCAGGCCGATCTGAGGACGTTGTTCGCGTGCGGTGTGCACGGGATGACGGCGGTCACGGCGGTGACCGTGCAGAACTCGCTGGGTGTCACCGGGTACACCGAGATCCCGCCGGACGTGGTGGCCGCGCAGATCGAGGCGGTGGCCACCGACATCGGGGTGGACGCGGCGAAGACGGGGATGCTGGCGTCGGCGGCGATCATCGAGGCGGTCGCGGCGGCGGTGGACCGGGTGGACGTCGGGCCGTTCGTGGTGGACCCGGTGGCGGCGTCGATGCACGGCAACCAGCTGCTGGCCGATGACGCGCTGGACGCGTTGCGGACGTTGCTGTTCCCGCGGGCGACGCTGGTGACGCCGAACCTGGACGAGGTGCGGCTGCTCACCGGGATCGACGTGCGCAGCCGTGCCGACCAGCGCAAGGCCGCCGAGGCGCTGCACGCGATGGGCCCGCGGTGGGTGCTGGTGAAGGGCGGGCACCTGTGGGACGACCCGGAGTGCCTGGACGTGCTGTTCGACGGTGCGGAGTTCGTCGAGCTGCTCGGTCCCCGGTACGACGTCAAGCACACGCACGGCAGCGGTGACACGCTCGCGTCGGCGATCGCGTCGCAGCTCGCGCGGGGTGCGGACGTGCCGTCGGCGGTGCGGTTCGGCAAGGACTTCATCGTCCGCTCGGTGGCCGCCGCGTACCCGTTGGGTGGCGGGGTCGGTCCCGTGTCGCCGTTGTGGCGGTTGGAGGGCTAGCTTCGGTGGGGTGGAGGTCGACCTGACCGGCGCTCCGGAGACGATGCTGGCGACGCTGTACGCGCGGGCGCTCGACGCCCGCGCGCGGCAGCCGATCCTCGGTGACACCGCCGCGTTGGACGCCGTGTCGCGCATCGAGTACGACTTCCCGCGCACCGGCATCACCGCGTCGACGGCGGCGGGGGTCGCGATGCGGGCGAAGCTGCTGGACGACTGGACCGCCGACTTCCTGGCCCGGCACCCGTCGGCGACCGTGCTGCACCTGGCGTGCGGGCTGGACACGCGTGCGCAGCGGATGGCGTTCGGGCCGGGGGTGCGGTGGGTGGACGTCGACCTGCCGTCGGTGGCGGTGCTGCGAGAACGGCTGCTGGACGTGCCGGGCGGGGACTACCGGCTGGTGCACGCGTCCGTGACGGACGCCCGGTGGTGGGCCGAGGTGCCGGCGGACCGGCCCGTGGTGGCCGTGTTCGAGGGGCTGACCATGTACTTGACCGGGGACGAGGTGCGCGGGCTGGTGCGGCGGGTCACCGGGAGGTTCGGGCGTGGTGAGCTGCTGTTCGACGTGTACGGGTCGTTCGGGATCAGGTTGCAGAAGCTGGTGCCGGCGGTGCGGCGGGCCGGGGCGACGTTGCACTGGGGGCTGGATGATCCGGCCGTGGTGGAGTCCTGGCACGAGGGGTTGAGGTGCGTGGACGCGGTGCGGTCGGTGGAGCTGCCGCAGATCGCCGCCGAGCCGCTGTCGGGGCGGGTGCCGATGTGGGTCATGGCCCGGTTGCCGAAGGTCAGGGACGTCGGGCGGGTGCTGCGGTACCGGTTCTAAGGATGCTCTCAGGCACCGGCGTGGAACTCGCGCGTCTTGTAAGACATGGGCGCACTTCAGGACGCTTACGTCGCCGAGCTGGTGTTGAGCCAGCCCGAGGCGGTGACGGCGCTGTTCGCGGGCTCGGTGCTGCTGGGCACGGTCGGGTTCGTGCTGGCGCGGCGGCGTGGCTGGGCGGCGTTGCCCGCGGTGCTGGCGGGGTGCGGGCTGGCGTTGGCGGTGGCCGTGACGCTGGCCCGGCCGGGTGGGTCGTTCTCGGTCGCCACCACCGACCCGATCGGGATGTGCGTCGCCAACGAGTTCTCGCTGACCGGTTCCCTGCCGCGGCTGAACCTGGTGATGCTGGTGCCGTTCGCGTTCTTCGCCACGCTGGCCACCCGCAGTCCGCTGGCGGTGTTCGGCGTCGCGGCGGCGTTCAGCGGGGCGGTGGAGTTCCTGCAGGCCCTGACCGCGATCGGGGTGTGCGAGGCGCAGGACTTCATCAACAACACGGTGGGCGCGTTCTTCGCCGTGCTGGTGGCGTGGCTGCTCACAGCCGCCGCAGGTAGCCCTCGTGCAGCGCGCGGAGGTCGACCGTCTCGGGATCCGGCAGCCACAAGGTGAGCGCGCCCTCGAGGAACGCCGCCGGCTCGGCCGCCCGGTCCGCGCCGAGCCGTTCGGCGAACGCCCGGCGCAGGGCGCGGTTGCAGGCCAGGAAGCGGGTGCGGACCTCGGTGTCGCCGGCCAGGTGCTCGGCCTGCCGCACGACGTGCAGCGTGGCCAGGCCCTTGTGCTCCACCGTCCAGCGCCCGCCGCCGGAGTGGAACTCGCTGATCGAGTACGTGTCCGGCACGGCGGTGGCGGGCGCGGAGGTGCGCACGCGGGCCGCCTGGGGTTCGCCCGCGCAGCGCGAGTTCGAGGGCCGGATCACGGCGGTCGAGCCGCCCCGGCTGCTGGCGTCGGAGGGCGGTGACCCGGAGCTGTTCTTCGGCAGGCACCGGTGGGAGCTGTCCGAGGAGTCGCCGGGCGTGACGCTGCTGGTGAACCGCGAGACGTGGACCGGGCCGCCGGCGGCTTCGGTGTACGCGTCGAGCGTCGACCTGCTGACCGGCGAGTTCGACGCGTTCAACCGGGCGCTGAAGGCGGGAGCGGAACGACTCGCCCGGCCCGCTTGAACCTCGCCCGGCTTCAACGCCGAACGCCTCGAACCCCGGGCTGCACGACCCCCGGGCTGACGGACCTCGGGCTGACGAACCTCCGGGGGCTCGGACCTCGGGCTGACGAACCTCGGGCTGACGAACCTCGGGCTGACGAACCTCGGGAGGCTCGAACCCTGGATCGCGCGAACGCTGCGCAGGCGTCCCCGCATAGGGGGACCCCTGTTCTTCATTCTGCCACGAGGGTCTGACAATTCCGGGGCGTCGAGCTCCCGGGAAGCGGTCAGCTCACCTCGCCGACCAGTTCCTCCAACGCGGGCAGGGCGTTGACCAGGGCGTCGCGGTGCTCCGGGCTCAGCTCCTCGATCCTGCGCTGCAACTCCCGCACCCGCGCCGAACGCACGCCGGACACCATCGTCACGCCCTCGGGTGTCGGTGTCGCCAGCCAGGCACGGCCGTCCTGCGGGTCCGGTTCACGGCGCACGTACCGGGCCTCCACCAAGGCCGCCACGATCCGCGACAACGTCGGCGGCGCGACGCCCTCCTTGGCGGCCAGGTCGCCCAGCCTCATGGGGCCGCACCGGGCCAGCGTCGCCAAAGCCGACACCGCACCCGGCCCGAGCCCCGGCGACCCGGTGCGCCTGAGCAGCCGGGATAGCCTGCCGATCGCGAGGTACAGCCGGGCGGTGGCGTCCTCGACCTGGTCGGCCGTCACGGCACTCCTCCTCGGGCAGACGGACACGGGCGAGCATCCATCATGCCGTGCCGGGCAATCACTCCACTGCCGGACTCGACGCGTGCGCCCAGAAACGCTTCGGGATCCGGCCCGCCAACCGCGCCAACCGGCCCGCTTCCACGCCCGCGCGCATCGCCGCCGCCATCCGCTCCGGGTCCTGCGCACGCGTCACGGCGGTCGCCAGCAGCACGGCCGAGCAGCCCAGTTCCATCGCCAACGCCGCGTCCGACGCCGTGCCGACACCCGCGTCCAGGATCACCGGGACCGACGCCCGTGACACGATCAGCTCGATGTTGTGCGGGTTGCGGATGCCCAGCCCCGTCCCGATCGGCGAACCCAGCGGCATGACGGCGGCGCAGCCGAGCTGTTCCAGGCGCAGCGCCAGCACCGGGTCGTCGGAGGTGTAGGGCAGCACCACGAACCCGTCGTCGACCAGCTCCTCCGCCGCGTCCAGCAGTTCCACCGGGTCGGGCAGCAGGGTCTGGTCGTCGGCGACGACCTCCAGCTTCACCCAGTCCGTACCCAGCGCCTCCCTCGCCAGCCGCGCCGTGAGCACGGCTTCGGCGGCGGTGCGGCAGCCGGCCGTGTTCGGCAGCGCGGCGACGCCCAGCCGGCCGAGCAGGTCCAGCACGCCGCCGCCGGACGAGTCCAGGCGCCGCATCGCGACCGTCGTCAACTCGGTGCCGGACGCCACCAGCGCGCGTTCCAGCACCGACAGGTTCGCCGCACCACCGGTTCCCATGATCAACCGCGAGCCGAACTCGCGCCCGGCGATCACCAGCGGATCGTCCACGTCACCCTCCCTGCACGGCGGTCAGCACCTCGACCGCGGACCCTTCGGGCACCGACGTCGTCCCCCACGCCGCCCGCGGCACGACCTCGCCGTCCAGGGCGACCGCGACACCGCTGGCGGGCGCGTCGAGCAGCGCGAGCACGGTGGCGACGGTCGACCCGTCGGCCAGTTCCCGTTCCAGACCGTTGACCTTCGCCTTCACCGGCTGTTTCCTCCTTCGCGGAGCAGGGTGAGCACCCGCCGCGCCGTGACGGGCGCGAGCAGCAGACCGTTGCGGTGGTGGCCGGTGGCGGCCAGCACGCCGGGTTCGAGCCAGTCGATGACCGGCGCGTTGTCGGGGCTGCCCGCGCGGAACCCGGCGGCGACCTCGGCCAGCCCGTACTCGGCGATGCCCGGCCACACCACCTCGGCGTCGCGCAGCAGGTCGCGCACACCGCCCACGGTCACGTCACCGTCGAACCCGGCTTCGTACTGGGTGGCGCCGAGCACGAACCCGCCCTCGCGCGGCACGAAGTAGACCGGGCGGCCGGAGACCTGGGCGCGGATCGTGTGCCGGGGTGGCGGCAGCGCGCCCGGCCGCGCCGACAGCCGCAGGATCTCGCCCTTCACCGGACGGATCACCCCGCGCAGCGCCGGGTGCAGGTCGCGGCTCCACGCGCCGGCCGCGATCACCGTCACGTCCGACTCCGAACCACCGTCCGACGCGGTGTCCGGTGCGAACACCACACCGTTGCCGGCGCACGCCTCCCGCAGCGCCCGCAACAACGCCCGGTTGTCCACGGCCACGTCACCCGGCACCGACAGTCCACTCCGGACCGGACCGAGCCCCGGCTCCCGTGCCCGAAGCTCGCGGCCCGTCAGCTTCGACGCCGACCGCCCCATCCGCCCGAGGTAGGCGCACAACTGGTCCAGCACCTCGACGTCGGCCCGGTCGACGGCCACCGCCAACGTGCCCACCGGGCTCAACGCGACACCGAGATCACGCGCGAACTCCGGCCACAGCTCCAACGACTCGACGCCGAGCGCCAGCACGTCCTCGTCGCCCGGCCACGCCTCGGTGATCGGTGCGAGCATCCCGCCCGCGACCCACGAACCGCCGTGCGGTGAACCGCGGTCGACCACCACGACCCGGTAGCCGGCACGTGCCGCGTACCAGGCCACGGACAGCCCGATGACACCACCGCCGACGACGGTCACTCGCATTGCCAAGGCACTCACGCTCCCTGCGCCGGCATGACCCGGATCAGGTTCGACGGTCGGAGCGAACCACGCTCCCTCTCAGCCCGGTGTGTTCCAGGCTCCCGTGCGGACCACGTCCACCGTAGCGCACGAAACGCCCCTGCGGTTACGGTGCCGCCCGTGCCAGGACTCGACGGAACGCTCATCAGGCGGCGGCTCGCCGACGCACGGCTCTACCTCTGCACGCCCGCGCGGCCCGACCTCGCCGAGTTCGCGGACGCCGCGCTCGCGGGCGGCGTGGACATCGTGCAGCTGCGGGACAAGGGCCTCGAAGCCAAGCAGGAGATCGCCGCGCTGGAGGTGCTCGCCGAGGCGTGCGCCCGGCACGGCGCGCTGCTCGCGGTCAACGACCGGGCCGACGTGGCGCTCGCCGTGGACGCGGACGTGCTGCACCTGGGCCAGGACGACCTGCCGGTGCCGCTCGCCCGCCGGGTCGTCGGCGACGACGTGGTGATCGGCCGGTCCACCCACGACGTCGGGCAGGCGCGGGCGGCGGCCGCGGAGCCGGGGGTGGACTACTTCTGCACCGGGCCGTGCTGGCCGACGCCGACCAAGCCTGGCCGTCCGGCGCCGGGGCTGGACCTGGTGCGCGCCACCGCGGGCACTTCCGACCGGCCGTGGTTCGCGATCGGTGGCATCGACCGCGCACGGCTGCCGGAGGTGCTGGCGGCGGGCGCGGAGCGGGTCGTGGTCGTGCGCGCCATCACCGAGGCCGAGGACCCCCGCGCCGCCGCAGCCTGGTTGAAACTTCAACTAAAGGGCGTACAGTCGACGGCGTGATGCCTGTGCTGTACCTGGGCCACGGGGCACCCCCGCTGGCCGACGACGAGCGGTGGACCGGCGAGCTGAGGTCGTGGTCGGCGACGTTGCCGCGTCCCGAGTCCATCCTCGTCGTGTCCGCGCACTGGGAGAACGACCCGCTCACGCTCGGCGCGACCACCACCGTGCCGCTGACGTACGACTTCCGGGGCTTCCCCCGGCGGTACTACGAGGTCACCTACGACGCGCCGGGCGCGCCCGAACTGGCACGCGAGGTCGCCGGGCTGGTCGACCGGCCCGTGGCGCACGACGAGCGGCGCGGGCTCGACCACGGCGCGTACGTGCCGCTGAAGGAGATGTTCCCCGAGGCGGACGTCCCCGTGCTGCAGATGTCCATGCCCAGCCTCGACCCGCGCGACCTGTTCGACGTCGGCCGCCTGCTCGCGCCGCTGCGCGAGCAGGGCGTGCTGATCGTCGGCAGCGGGTTCATGACCCACAACTTGAGCTGCGTGGACATGTCCGCGGGCCCCGACTACGAGCCGCCGTCGTGGTCGGCCGAGTTCGACGACTGGGCGGGCCGGGCGCTGGCCGACGGCGACGTGGACGCGTTGCTGGACTTCCAGCGCAAGGCGCCCGCCGCGGGCATCGCGCACCCGCGCACCGAGCACTTCGCACCGCTGTTCGTGTCGTTGGGCGCGAGCGCCGCGCAGGAGGCCACGACCACCGTGGACGGGTTCTGGTACGGGCTGTCCAAGCGGTCCGTGCAGTTCGCCTGACCCGCGCGCGAACGCCCCCCGGGTCGGAACCCGAGGGGCGTTGCGTCAAGCAGTGCGCGGTCCGCAGGGGACGACCACGCGCCGACCTTCAGGTCAGCCGATCGCGAGCCGCAGGCCGTAGACGCTGAGGATCTCGTTGACCGGCTGGAAGTAGGTCGTGCCACCGGTGGAGCAGTTGCCCGAACCGCCGGAGGTCACACCCTGGGCCTGGCCGTAGCCACTGCCCGCCACCCACGAGCCGCCGGAGTCACCGGGCTCGGCGCACGCGTTGGTCCGCGTCATGCCGTAGACCGCGCCCTGCGAGTAGCGGACCGTCTGGTTCTTGGCCTGGACGTAGCCGCAGCGCCAGCCGGTGGTCGAGCCGGAGCGGCAGATCGCCGCGCCGATCGCGGCCTCCGAGGAGCCCTTCACCACGACGTTGGTGCCGTTGTAGCGGTTGACCCACGGACGCGAGGTCCAGCTGGAGTTCGTGCGAACCCACGCGTAGTCGTTGGTCGGGAACGACGAGCCCGCGAACGAACCCGAGGTGACGCGGTTGTAGCCCTGGGTCGTGGTGCCCACGCGGCCGCAGTGGCCCGCCGTCACGTAGCCACCCGCGGTCACCGAGAAGCCGACCGAGCAACGGCCGCCACCCATGTAGTAGGCGTCACCACCGCGGGTGTCGTACAGCGTGGTGGGGCTGTGGTCGACCTCGACCACCCGCACCGCAGGGCTGACCGACTTGGCCGAGGCCAGGAACGACTCCGCCGCCGCGTCGCGCTTGACCCGGTTGACCTCGACGACGACCGAGTTCGTCGGCTCGTCGACCCACCAGCCGGTGACCGACTCGGGCGCCGACAGGCCGTCGATCGCCGCCTTCGCACCGGCCAGCTGCCGGTGGGAGAAGGCGACGTACTTGGCGTCGGCGCCCACGGTCTTCGCCGCGCGCGCCTTCGCCGGGTCGGTCACCGCGACGACGAGCTTGCCGGTCGCCTGGTTGATCCAGGAGCCCGCGAAGGCACTCCCGACCGCGGCCTTCGCCGCGGACTCGACCTCACCCGCCCGGGTGTCACTCGCCAAACGGGCGGTGACCTGTTCGGCGGTCAGGCCGAGGTCACGCTGCGCCGCTTGGAGCAACTCGGCGGGGTAGCTCTCCGTGTCGGCCGGGCTTGCGCCATAGGGCGCGGCGGGTGCCGCGATGGCCGGTACGCTGAGAGCTGTAGCCGCACCAACGGCCAGCAGGACGGCCGTCGTGTGGCGGACCGCACTCGTGCGGTTCATTAGGCGTCTCCCTCATCTTCGGGTGCAGGGAACCCGAGAGCCTGGTTGCAGGGACCGCTCTCGGGGGCTCTAGGGGGACGGGTGGTGGGGCGGCGGCAGGGGTCGCCCCACCCCTTTACTTCTCGCCCGGGTCGTCGCTCGGGTCTTCGAGTCCGTCGTCGCGCTCGTCGCGCTCGGTGAGGCGCACGGCAAGGACCGCTCTCCGGCGTCTCGCATGGCACTCCTCCCCGGTCTCTACCGATCAGTACTCGCCCGTTCGAGCGACGTTATGACCCTGTTACCTATTACGGTTCAGGCCATCTGAGGGCGAAGTGTGTCACAGCACACGCCGACGTGACTGCGCTGTGTAGCGTTTGACAGTTAACTCTCACTCAAGGTAGTGAGACGATCACCGATTCGGGCGGATTTGCCAGAAGTAAGTGATTCGGTGAAGCCAGCCACGGACGTGTGAATGCTGTTGCCCCGGGTGGGCGAGGCAGGAGGAGTTTCGGTAACGACCCGTGTAGCCGCGATGCCGCCGCAGGGGTGAGGATCGGCACATGGGACTCGTCACGATCTCCGATCTCCAAGCCGCCGCCGACCGCATCAAGGGCGCCGCGGTCCGCACTCCCCTGCTGCGGTTCGACGACGGGTTGTGGCTCAAGCCGGAGAGCCTGCAGCCGGTCGGCGCGTTCAAGGTCCGCGGCGCGTACAACGCGCTGGCACGGCTGCCCGAGGACGTGCGGGCGCGCGGCGTCGTCGCCTACTCCAGCGGGAACCACGCGCAGGCCGTCGCGTACGCGGCGGAGCTGTTCGGCG
Source organism: Saccharothrix sp. CB00851 (assembly GCF_001905065.1). NCBI lineage: Bacteria > Bacillati > Actinomycetota > Actinomycetes > Pseudonocardiales > Pseudonocardiaceae > Saccharothrix > Saccharothrix sp. CB00851. Next base: position 182,752 of record NZ_LWLC01000004.1, on the reverse strand, counting down.
TGCCCGCGGTGATCGTCGTGCCGGACGACACCCCGCGGGTCAAGGTCGACGCGACCCGCTCGCACGGCGCCGAGGTCGTGCAGGTGCCGATGGTGCGGCGGGAGGCGCGGGCCGCCGAGCTGGTGGCCGAACGGGGCGCGACGCTGATCCCGCCGTTCGACCACCCGGACGTCATCGCCGGTCAGGGCACCGTCGGGCTGGAGGTGATCGCCGACAAGCCCGACCTGGGCACGGTGCTGGTGCCGGTCAGCGGCGGCGGGTTGATCTCCGGCGTGGCCGCGGCGGTGAAGGCGCTCAGCCCGGCCACGCGGGTGATCGGGGTGGAGCCGGAGCTGGCCGGTGACGCGGCCGAGTCGCTGCGGGTCGGCACGCTCATCCGGTGGCCCGCCGAGGACCGGGCCAGGACGATCGCCGACGGGCTGCGCGCCGAGCCGTCCGAGCTGACGTTCGAGCACATGCGGGCCTACGTGGACGACATCGTGACGGTGTCGGAGGAGCAGATCGGGGCGGCGGTCGGCGTGCTCGCCCGGCGGGCGCGGCTCGTGGTGGAGCCCAGCGGCGCGGTCACCGTCGCCGCCTACCTCGCGCGACGGTCCGAGTGGGAGTCGTCCGGTGGGACGGTGGCGGTGCTGTCCGGCGGGAACGTCGACCCGGAGGTGTTCGCCCGGTACCTCTAGGCCTGTGCTTCAGTCGTGCACGCGCGCGGGCGGGCCGTCCACGGCGCAGTTGTGGCACTCGGGCACCTCCGGGGTCGGCTTGAGCACGCCGTTGTCCGTGCCGAGGGCCAGCAGGCCGCCGACGATGGACGCGACCGCGCACACCAGCAGGGCCGTCTGCCAGCCCTCGGTGAGCGCGGTCGGGTCGGCGTACTGGGCGCCGGTCAGGCCCGCCACGGCGGGCAGCACGGCCACCGCGACCAGGCTGCCGGTGCGGGCGACGGCGTTGTTCACGCCCGAGGCCACCCCCGCGAACCGGTCGGGGGCGGCGGCCAGCACGGTCGCCGTCACCGGCGCCACCACGGCGGCCAGGCCGAAGCCGAACACCAGCAGGCCGGGCAGCACGCCCGTCCAGTAGCCCGCGCCCGGCTCGACCCAGCGCAGCATCAGCATGCCGACCCCGATCAGGACCGGTCCTCCGACGAGTTGCGCGCGGGGCCCGATGCGCTGGGCGAGCGCGCCGGAGCGGGCGGACAGGGCCAGCATGATCAGCGTGATGGGCAGGCTCGCCAGGCCGGAGGCGGTCGGCGAGTAGTGCAGTGACACCTGCAGCTGCAGCACCATGAGCACCATCACCCCGCCCAGGGCCGCGTAGACGAGGAACGTCAGGGCGTTGGCCAGCACGAACGTGCGATCGGCGAACAGCTGCGGCGGGACGAGCGGGTCGCGGCCCCGGCGCTGCATCACGACGAACACCACCAGGCAGCCCACGCCGACCACCGCCGCCGTGACCACGAGCGCGTCCGCACCCCGGACCGGCGCCTCGACCAGCGCGCCGGTGATGCCCGCCAGGCCGATCGCGCCGACGACCGACTCACCGATGTTCGGGTGGCCGGTGAGGGCGTCGTCGCGGGACTCCGGCACGTGGCGGCGGGCCAGCCACACGCACAGCGCCGCGACCGGCAGGTTGATCAGGAACGCGAGCCGCCACGACCACACCTGCACCAGCAGCCCGCCGAGCAGCGGCCCGATCGCCGTGGCCACGCCGGACAGGCCGGACCACGCGCCGATCGCCCGGCCCCGGTCGGCGCGGACGAACACCGACTGGAGGATGGCGAGCGAGCCGGGGGTCAGCAGCGCTCCGCCGACGCCTTGGAGCACCCGTGCGACGACCAGCAGTTCCGTCGTCGGTGCCAGGCCGCAGAGCAGGGAGGCCGCACCGAACCAGAGCACGCCGAAGGTGAAGACCCGGCGGCGGCCGTAGCGGTCACCGAGCGAGCCCGCGATCAGGATCAGCGAGGCCAGGGCCAGCAGGTAACCGTCGAGGATCCACTGCAGGCCGGCGACCGAGGCTTCCAGCTCGGCGCCGATGCGGGGCAGGGCGACGTTGACGATCGTGCTGTCGAGCATCGCCATGCCCGAGCCGAGGATGGTCGTCGCCAACACGGCCTTGGCCCGGCCCGTGCCCCACACCACTGTCTCCGCCACCCGGCCCATTGTGCGCTCGGAGTTGCGTACAGGGCGCGCCGGAGCCGAAAGCCGAAGGCCGTAAGCCGAAGGCCGTAAGCCGAAGGCCGTAAGCCGAAGGCCGTAAGCCGAAAAGATCAAAAGCGTCCTCGCCGGACGGGCAGATCAGCAGGATGACATCCCCCGGTTCCGTTCGGGGTGTCGTTGCGTCGGGAACTGCTGATCCAGCGTGGTCCCGGGTTTCGTGTCATCCCACCGACCTCCCTCCGGGCTACCACACGCGTCAAGGGGGCAGTTCCAGCCCAACCCGCCGGTCACGCCGAGAGGTGCCCCCTTGACACGTGCGGTAGGGCAAAGCCAGGTCGGCGGGATGACACGAACCCCTACTACTGCGAAGCGAGGCAAGGCGGCCGCACACGCCCCGGCGCCGATCGCCCCCGCGCTCGTCGGCGACCGCCGGGCCGTCTGACCGGCGGTCATCTCGCTCGAACAGAGGGGTTCGAGCGAGCGTCGGGCCGGAGGTCGGAATTGGGCGTCAGTCGGCGGGGCGGTTCAGGGTGGCGACGAACTTGTAGCGGTCGCCCCGGTACACCGAGCGCACCCATTCCACCGGGTTGCCCTCTGTGTCGAACGAGTGCCGCGACAGCAGCAGCATCGGCAGGCCGATGTCGGCGCCGAGCAGCTCCGCTTCCTCGGGCGAGGCGAGCGCCGTCTCAATAGTCTCCTCCGCGTGCCCCATCTCGACGCCGAACCGCTCCCGCAGCACCTGGTACAGCGACGCGCCCGGGGCCAGGTAGCGGCGCAGGCCGCGGAAGCGGCCCAGGGCCAGGTGGGTCGTCTCGATCGCCATCGGCTCGCCGTCGGCCAGGCGCAGCCGGTGCAGGCGGAGGACCTTGGCGCCCGCCCTCACGCCCAGCAGCCTGGCCAGTTCGGCCTCGGCGGGCATCTCCGACGCCTCGATCAGCCGCGACGAGGGCTGCCTGCCCTGGGCTTTCATGTCCTCTGTGTACGACGACAGCTGGAGCCGTTGCGCCACCTTGGGTTCCGCCGCGAACGTGCCCTTGCCCTGCACGCGCAGCAACCGACCCTCCACGGTGAGTTCGGCAAGCGCTTGCCGCACCGTGGTGCGCGACACGTCGAACTCGGCCGCCAGCGAACGTTCCGTCGGGATCGGCGATCCGGGCGGCAACGCGCGCAGGAGGTCGAGCAGATGCCGCTTGAGTCCCCAGTACTTCGGCTCGCGCTGCGCGCGAGTCCTGGCGTCCACGCCAGTCGCAGGGCTCGTTTCGAGCATGCCTTCCTCCTCGCCCCTAGCCAGCCGACCTTGCCAGCGCTCCCGGACACAGGATGCCTTGTCCTCGTCGGATCGTGCGCCCGAACCCCCGACAAGTGCCGAGAAATTGGTCCGATGACTTTGCAACGGTCCCGCAACGGCCTTGACATGCCCTGTGGCGAGGCACACTCTAGGCCGCATTGGTCTACACCACTTAGACGTTCCGGTCGCGGGACCGGGGCATGGGGAAAGGGCGCACAACGTGAAGGGCTGGAGAGGACTGGCCGTAGGTGCCGCCGCACTCGCGGTGGCCGTGGCCGGATGTGGCACGAGCTCCGACGGCGGCAGCGGCAACTCCGGAGAACCCAAGACGCTGACGGTGTGGTTGATGGACGGCTCGGCGCCGACCACCCTGACCGACGCGCTGAACAAGGAGTTCCAGGACTCGCACCCCGGCGTCACCGTCAAGTACGAGATCCAGAAGTGGAACGGCATCCAGGAGAAGCTGACCACCGCGCTGACCAGCAACAACCCGCCGGACGTCATCGAGCTGGGCAACACCCAGACGGCGAAGTTCGCGGCCGAGGAGACGCTGCTCGACCTCAGCGGCGACGTCTCCGGCCTCAACGGCGACCAGTGGCTCAGCGGCCTGGAGGACTCGCTGACCTGGGACGGCAAGCAGTACGGCCTGCCGTTCTACGCCGCGAACCGCACGGTCATCTACCGGACCGACCTGTTCGAGGCCGCGGGCGTCACCGCCGCGCCCAAGTCGCGTGACGAGTGGGTCGCCGCGATCGAGAAGCTGAAGGCCGCGAACGCCGCCGACCCGGAGTTCCAGCCCCTCTACCTGCCCGGCCAGTCGTGGTACGTGCTGCTGTCGTTCATCTGGGACGAGGGCGGCGACGTGGCCAAGCCGCAGGGCTCCGCCTGGGCGGGCGCGCTGGACACCCCGCAGGCCAAGGCGGGCCTGGAGTTCTACAAGAAGCTGGTCGACACCTCCGGCACGAAGGCGCCGAAGGACGCCGACGAGGCCACGCCGCAGCAGATGGAGGTGTTCGCCACGGGCAAGGTCGGCATGATGATCGGCCTGCCGTGGGAGCTCGCAGGCGCCGTCAAGGCCAACCCGGAGCTGAAGGAGAAGACCTCGGCGTTCCCGATCCCGTCGAAGACCGCGGGCAAGACGGCCCCGGTGTTCCTGGGCGGCTCGAACCTCGCCATCCCGGCCGGCAGCAAGAACAGCGACCTGGCCAAGGAGTACCTGAAGCTGCTGTCGTCCAAGAAGTACCAGGACATGCTGGCCGAGGGCGGCGCGGTGCCGGGCACCTCGACCGACACGTCGAAGCTGGCCACCACCCCGCTGGGCAAGGCGCTGGCCGAGTCCGCCCCGAACGGCAAGGTCACCCCGACCACGCCGTCCTGGGCCGCGGTGGAGTCGGGCCAGAACCCGCTCAAGGACATGCTGACCGCGTACCTGACCGGCGCGAAGCCGCTGGACCAGGCCTCGGCCGACGCGAACGCCGCCCTGTCGAAGACCCTGGGCGGATGACGATCGGATGACGGCCGTGCACACGACCGACGCCGCGGTGCCGACGAACCCCTCGTCGGCACCGCGGCGTGCCGCACCGGGCGGCGCGCCGCGCCGTCGGGGCAGCACCTTCGACCGGGCGCTGCCCTACCTGCTGCTGGCCCCCGCGCTGGTGGCCATCCTCTGGCTGATCGGTTGGCCCGTCCTCTCCGTGCTGGTGACCAGCTTCCGCAAGCTGAACCTGCGCGAGCTGACCCGCGGCGAGGTCGTGTGGACCGGCCTGGACAACTACACCGAGATCCTCGGCGACCCGGAGTTCTGGGTCATCGCGGTGCGCACCGTGGTGTTCACCGCGCTCGTCGTGGCCGCGTCGGTCCTCGCGGGCCTGCTGATCGCGCTGCTGATGCGGCAGATCAGCCCGGTCGTGCGGATCGTGCTGCAGGTGGCGATGCTGCTGGCGTGGGCGATGCCGCTGGTCGCGGCCACCACCGTCTACCAGTGGATCTTCGACCAGCAGTACGGGATCCTGAACAAGACGCTGGTCGCGGTCGGGTTCGACTCGTTCACCGGGTACTCCTGGTTCACCACCGGCACGTCGACGCTGGCCGTGATCGGGCTGCTGATCGTGTGGCAGGCGATCCCGTTCCTGGCGTTCTCGCTCTACGCCGGCGCCATCGGGATCCCGAAGGACCAGTACGAGGCCGCGGGCATCGACGGCGCCTCGACGTGGCAGACGTTCCGCGCGGTGACGTGGCCGGAGCTGAAGCCGCTGCTGATGATGGTGACGTTCCTGTCGATGCTGTGGGACTTCAAGGTGTTCGCCCAGGTCTGGGCGATGCGCCAGGGCGGCCCGGACGGCGGCAGCACCACGTTGCCCGTCTACCAGTACCTGGAGGGCATCTCCAAGAGCCACTTCGGCGTGGCCGCGGCGGTGTCCGTGGTGATGGTCGTGCTGCTGGCGCTGCTGACCGTGCAGTACCTGCGCAGGCTGGTCCGTTCCCAGGAGGGCGAGCTGTGAAGACCAAGAAGGTGTCCGCGAACGTCGTCGCGCTGGTCGTGGCGCTGTTCTTCGCGTTCCCGACGTACTGGATGGTCGCGACCGCGCTGAAGCCACGCAAGGACCTGCTGACCAGCGGGTACGACCTGATCCCGTTCTCCGTGACGGGCTCGAACTTCGCCACCGCGTGGGCGAAGCCGGGGTTCCTCACCTCGCTGGGCAACAGCCTGCTGGTGTCGTTGGGCGCGGTGCTGGCGTCCATCGTGGTCGGCCTGCTGGCGGCGCTGGCGTTGTCCCGGATGCGATTCAGGGGCCGCAAGGGCTTCGTGATGATGATGCTGGTGGCTCAGATGGCACCGTTCGAGGCGCTGCTGATCCCGATGTTCCTGATGATGCGCGACCTGGACCTGCTGGACCGGCTGCCCACGTTGGCGCTGATCTACTTCGCGGTCACGCTGCCGTTCTGCGCGTGGACGCTGCGCGGGTTCGTCAACGGCATCCCGCTGGAGCTGGAGGAGGCGGCGATGGTCGACGGCTGCGGCCGGTGGGGGGCGTTCCGCCGCGTCACGCTGCCGCTGCTGGGCCCTGGCCTGGTGGCCACGTCGGTGTTCGCGTTCGTGACCGCGTGGAACGAGTTCCTGTTCGCGCTGTCGATGATCAACGACCAGGCCAAGCAGACCCTGCCGGTGTGGCTGTCGGGGTTCAAGTCGGCGTTCGGCACGGACTGGGGTGGCGCGATGGCGGCATCGACGCTGTTCACCCTGCCGGTGCTGGTGTTCTTCCTGATCGTGCAGCGCAAGATGGTCACCGGTGTCACGGCCGGTGCGGTGAAGGGGTAGGACCGCATGTCGTTGCACCGGCTCGCGTCGGGTGTGCTGCTGCCGGGGTTCCACGGGACCACCGCGCCGGACTGGCTGCTGAAGAGGGTGGCCGACGGGCTCGGCGGTGTCGTGCTGTTCGGGCGGAACGTCGTGACCGTCGACGGAGACGACAATCCAGCCCGAGATGCCCAGGTCACGGCCTTGAACGCGCAATTGCGGGGTGTGCGCGCGGACGTCGTGATCGGGATCGACGAGGAGGGTGGTGACGTCACCCGGCTCGACGCGGGCCGCGGGTCGGAGGTGCCGGGCAACCACGCGTTGGGCGCGGCGGACGACGTGGACCTGACCCGGGCGGTGGCGGCGTCGATCGGGGCGCGGCTGGCGGCGTGCGGGGTGAGCCTGAACCTGGCGCCGTCGGCCGACCTGGTGCTCACGCTGGACGACCCGGTGATCGGGGTGCGGTCGTTCGGGTCGGACCCGGTGGCGGCGGGCGCGCACGTGGCGGCGTTCGTGGAGGGCCTGCAGGCGGTCGGGGTGGCGGCGTGCGCCAAGCACTTCCCCGGCCACGGCGCGTCCACGGTGGACTCGCACGCGGCGCTGCCGGTGTTGCCGCGGACTGTCGAGGAGCTGGCCGCGGTCGAGTTCGTGCCCTTCCGGGCGGCCGTGCGGGCGGGGGTGCGGTCGATCATGACCGGGCACCTGGTCGTGCCGGAGTGGGGTGAGGCGCCCGCGACGCTGAACCCGCGGGCGGTGCGCGTGCTGCGGGAGGACCTGGGGTTCACCGGGGCGGTGATCACCGACGGGCTGGACATGAAGGCCGTGGGCGGTGACCTCGCCGAGGGCTCCGTGCGGTCGCTGGCGGCCGGGGTGGACGCGTTGTGCCTGGGTGGCGAGCCGTTGGACGACGACGGGCTGCAGTGGCTGATCGACAGCATCGTGGCGGCCGTGGAGTCGGGCGCGCTGCCGGTGGAGAGGCTGGAGGAGGCGGCGCGGCGGACGGCCGCGCTGGGTGCTCCGGCGGGCGCGGTGGACGCGCACGACCCGTCGTTGGGGCTGGTCGCGGCGCGGCGGGCGGTGGAGGTGCGGGGCCGGTTGGCGCTGTCCGGGCCGCCGGTGGTGGTGGACCTGGCGGTGGAGCCGTCGATCGCGGTCGGTGACGTGCCGTGGGGGCTCGGGCCGTACTTGGCGGAGCTCGTCCCGGGTACTTCGGTGGTGGCATCGACATCCGCGGACGAGATCGCGGCGCTGGCGTCCGGGCGTCCGGTCGTGGTGGTGACGCGTGAGGCACACCGCCATCCGTGGGCTCGCGAGCTGGTGTCCGCACTCGCTACTATTGGTCTAGACCTTGTGCACGTCGAGACCGGCGTGCCGGGGCCCGACCTGGGCGCCGTCGCCCGCGTGGACACCCACGGCGGTGCACGGGTGTGCCTGCGAGCCGCGGCGGAGCGCATCGCCGACGCCCTTCAGACCTGAACGGACAGGGGAAACTTGCGATGACCGACCACCAGCCCGGCAGGCACATGGCGGCCGAGATCGACCAGCAGCCGGCGATCTTCGCCGACCTGCACGCGCGGCGGGACGCCATCGCGTCGGTCGCCTCGGTGATCGCCGAGCGCCGGCCGCGGTTCGTGCTGCTGGCCGCGCGCGGGTCGAGCGACCACGCGGCGCTGTACGCGAAGTACCTGACCGAGGTGTTGCTGGAACTGCCCGCCGGGCTGGTGTCGCCGTCCACGACCACGTTGTACGGCGCCCAGCCGGACCTGCGGGACGTGCTGCTGGTGACGGTGTCGCAGTCGGGCGGGTCGCCGGACCTGCTGGAGGTCACCGAGTCGGCACGGGCGCGCGGTGCGTTGACGGTGGCGGTGACGAACACGGCGTCGTCGCCGCTGAACGCCGCCGCCGAGCTGTCGGTGGACGTCGGCGCGGGCGTGGAGCAGGCCGTGGCGGCGACGAAGACGTACTCGGCGACGCTGCTGGCGCTGTACCTGCTGGTGGACGCGATCCGGGGCGGTGACGGCTCGGCCGCCGCCGGTCTCGGTGACCTGGCGCGGGCGACGCTGGACTCGTCGGCGGACGCGGTGACCGAGGCGGTGCGGCGGTACCGGTTCGTGGACCGGGTGCTGACCACCGGGCGCGGCTACTCGCTGCCGACGGCGCTGGAGTCGGCGCTGAAGCTGGCGGAGACGTCCTACCTGGCGGCGCGGGCGTACAGCGGGGCGGACCTGCTGCACGGGCCGGTGGCGGCGGTGGACGCGGAGACGGCCGTGCTGGCGGTGACCAGTGCCGGCAAGGGTGGTGACGCGCTGCACGACGTGCTGGACGCCGTGCACGGGCGTGGCGCGGACGTGCTGGCGGTCGGTTCGGCGTCGGACAAGGTGTCCGCCGCCCTGCGCATCCCGGTCGCCGAGACCTCGGAGGAGGTCGCCCCGATCCTGGAGATCCTGCCGATCCAGCGCCTGGCCCACGGCCTGGCCCTGGCCCGCGGCGGCGACCCGGACAACCCGCGCGGCCTGAACAAGGTCACCCGCACCCGCTGACCCCGCGAGAGTCGTACCTTCACGTCCCGCGTGTCCTACGTTCGGAACGCGCGTGTCCTACGTTCGGAACACGCATGTCCTACGTTCGGAACACCTGAATTCAACGCTCAGAACACGAGAAGAGGCCCAAGGGGGTGATCCCCCGGGCCTCTTCCCCGTGCGGCTACTGACCGGCGGCGGCCAGGCCGACCGCGGCGTTCTCGTACGCCGTCGCACGGTCGAACACGACCTCGCCGTCGACCCACACCTTGCGCGGACGCAGGTCGTCGTCCCACCAGACGAGATCGGCCACGGCTCCGGGCTCCAGCCGGCCCAGCGTGGGCTCGCCGATCGCGTCGGCCGGGACGATGGTGGCCGACGCCAGGGCGTCCGCCGGGTCCACGCCCACCGACACGATGTTGCGCACGGCCCGGTCCAGCGTCAGCGCGCTGCCCGCGATCGTGCCCTCCGGCGAACGCGGCACGCCGTCCTCGGCCAGCAGCACGTCCAGGCCGCTGAGCTGGTACCGGCCGGGCGGCATGCCCGCGGCGGCCATCGCGTCCGTGACCAGCGCGACCCGGTGGCCGGCGGCGTTGAACACCAGCCGGCACACGTCCGGGCCGACGTGCGACAGGTCCGCGATCAGGCCCAACGTGAACCGGTCGTCCACCAGCGCCACCCCCGGCACGCCCGGTTCGCGGTGGCCGAGCGGGCGCTGGGCGTTGAACAGGTGCGTCACCATGCGGGCACCCGCCTCGGCGGCGGCCCTGGTCTGCTCACCCGTCGCGTCGCTGTGGCCGACCGCGACCAGCACGCCCGCCGCCGCCAGCCTGCGCACGGCCTCCAGGCCGCCCGGCTGTTCGGGCGCGAGCGTGACCATGCGCAACCCGCGGCGCAGCACCTCGTCGTCCAGCAGCACGTCGATCTCGGCCGCGCCGGGCGGCACCATCAGCGCCGGGTCGTGCACGCCCGCGCGTTTCGGCGACAGGAACGGCCCTTCCAGGTGCACGCCGAGCGGCTTGGCGCCCGCGTGCGGTGGCAGGGTGGCCGACGCCGCCAGCACGGCGTGCGCCTGACGCACCGCGACGGGCACGGGTGCGGTGATCAGGGTCGGCAGGAAACGGGTCACCCCCGATCGTGGGAGCGCTCTCGCCACCTCGGCCATGCCCTCGGGGTCCACCTCGGCGAAGTCGACCCCGACCGCCCCGTTGACCTGCACGTCCACCAGGCCCGGGGTGAGCAGGCCGTCGGTCAGCACCTCGGCGCCGTCGGGTGGTGAACCCGCGACGACGTCCACGATCCGGCCTGCCCTGAACCTCAGGCTGACGGGACCGGTGATGGTCCGACCGAGCAGTGCTCGCGGAGCTGCGACAACCGTGTCCAAGGTCCCTCCTCAAATGGTCCAGACCATTATGGCCGGAAGTGGCGGACGGCGTCACGTGTGGTTATAAGATAACCGAATAGAGTGAAGATGGGTGAATGTTTCGCTGCACGGCGAGGTGGGCCGCGCGGCGCTTCGCCGTGCCCCATACTTGGCGGCCAGACATCCGAGGTCTAGCTGACGAGTCGAGGGCCGCCGTGGCAGTTACCGACGACGCCATCCTGCGCGTCAAGGAGATGATCGTCTCGGGCGAGCTGAAGCCCGGCGACCGGCTGCCGCGGGAAGCCGACCTGGCCGAGCGGCTCGGGCTCTCCCGGAACTCGCTGCGTGAGGCGGTCAAGGCGTTGTCGCTGGTCAGGGTGCTGGACGTGCGGCAGGGTGACGGCACGTACGTGTCCAGCCTGCGGGCCGACGACCTGCTCGGCGCGCTGTCGTTCGTGCTGGACCTGCACCGCGGTGAGGACTCCGTGCTGGAGGTCCTGCAGGTGCGCCGCATCCTCGAACCGGCCGCGGCGGCGATGGCGGCGCAGCGCGTCGGGCCGGACGAGCTGGCGGCGCTGCGGGCGTTGTGCGACGCGGCCGAGTCCGCCCGGTCGGTGGAGGAGCTGGTCGAGCACGACCTGGAGTTCCACCGGGCCATCGCCCAGGGCTCCGGCAACGCCTACCTGGCCCAACTGCTGGACACGCTCGCCGGCCCGACCGTCCGGGTCCGCATCTGGCGCGGCATCACGCAGGGCGGCGCGGTAGACCGGACCGTCGCCGAGCACCGCGCCATCGTCGACGCCCTGGCCGCCCACCAGCCGGAACTGGCCCGCGCCTGGTCGACGGTGCACGTGGCGGGCGTCGAGCAGTGGCTCTCCGACCTCGCCTGACGTTCCGAGCGTTGAACTCGGGTGTTCCGAACGTACGACACACGCGTTCTGAACGTAGGACACACGCGTTCCGAACGTAGGACACACGCGTTCTGAACGTAGGACACGCGGGTTAGAGCAGGGATTCGGCGTGCAGGTCGTGCCAGAGGGCGTCGGGGACGGGGGTGGAGGCGGCGGAGGCGTTGGCACGCATCTCGGCGGCTGTGCGCACGCCCAGCAGGACGGAGACCACGGCCGGGTGCCGGAAAGGGAACCGCACGGCGGCCTGCGGCAAGGTCACGCCGTGCCGGGCGCACACCGCGGCGATCCGCCGGGCCCGCTGGACCAGCGACTCCGGCGCGGCCCGGTAGTCGTAGGTGTCGCCGACCTCGGGCCGGGCCAGCAGCCCGGAGTTGAACACCCCCGCCGCCACCACCGACACACCCCGTGACGCGCACAGGTCCAGCAGCGGCGCACCCGACTGCTCCAGCACGGTGTACCGCCCGGCCAACAGCACCACGTCCAGGTCGGTCTCCCGGACGAACCGCGCGGGCATCTCCCACTGGTTCATCCCGACGCCGGCCGCGCTGATCACCCCTTCGGACCGCAGCGCCGACAACGCGGGCACCGCCTCCGACACCGCCTGCTCCCAGTGCGCGTCCGGGTCGTGCAGGTACACCACGTCCACCCGGTCCAGCCCGAGGCGGTCCAAAGAGGACTCCAACGACCGCCGCACGCCGTCCGCGCTGAAGTCCCACCGCCGCCACGCCGTCGCGGGCACGGCGAACCCGTTCGCCCGGTCGTCACCGTCGCCGAACCCCGGCTCCAGCACCCGGCCGACCTTCGTGGACACGACGAACGACTCGCGCGGCCGATCGGCGAGGAACGCGCCGATCCGCCGCTCGGACAACCCGAGCCCGTAGTGCGGCGCGGTGTCGAAGTACCGGACACCGGCGTCCCAAGCGGCCTCCAGCGCGCCGAACGCGTCCTCATCGGACACCTCCGCGTACAGGTTGCCGATCGGCCCGCCGCCGAAGCCCAACGGGGACAGCGTGATCACTCCTGCGCCTTTCCCGTGGCGAACCGGGTCACCACCAGCGCCACGATGATCACCGCGCCGTACGACGCGTTGATGTAGAACCCGCTGACGCTGAGCAGCCGCAGGATGTTCTCCACCAGCCCGAGCAGCAGCACACCCGACAGCGCGCCGAACAGCGTGCCGCGCCCGCCCTGCAACGAGATGCCGCCGATCACCGCCGCCGCGAACACCTTGAAGATCATCCCGTCGCCCTGCGTCACCGCGACCGTGCCCAGCCGCCCGGTCATCAGGATGCCCGCCACCGCCGCCAGCACACCACCGATGACCAGCACCGCCCACACCACCCGGTCCACCCGGATGCCGGCGGCCAGCGCGGCCTCCTTGTTGCCACCGACCGCGTACAACGCGCGCCCGACCCGCAGATAGCTCAACGCGGCGATCCCCGCCGCGAACAGCAACACGCAGATCCACACCGCCGCGGGCAGCCCCAGCCACGTCGCCGCGCCCAGGTACAGGAACGACGCGGGCACGTCGAACAGCGTCTGCCCCTTGGTCAGCGCCTCCTGCAACCCGCGCAGCATGGTCAGCATCCCGAGCGTCACCATGAACCCGGACAGGCCCAGCTTGAGGATCAACAACCCGTTCAGCCCACCGACCAGCGCGCCCACCAGCAGGCACACCGGGATCGCCGTCCACGCCCCCAGCTCCACCCCGAGCCCGTTGGACGCCGCCGGGATGACCAGCGCGATCGCCAGCGCGGGCGCGATGCCGATGGTCGACTCCAGCGACAGGTCCATCTTGCCGACGATCAGGATCAACGCCTGCCCCAGCACCAGCAGCGACAGCTCGCTCTGCTGCTGCAGCACGGCGACCAGGTTGTCCGCGGTGAGGAAGATCGGGCTGACCACCGCGCCGACGACCAGCAGCACCACGATCGCCGGCACCAGCGCCAGGTGCTGGTAGCGGCCCAGCCGCCCGGTCACCGCCCCATCCCTTCCACCGCGGCGATCAGCTCCTGGTCCGACCAGCCGCGCCCGAACTCGCGCACGACCCGGCCGTGGAACAGCACCAGCACCCGGTCGCACACCCGCAGGTCGTCCAGCTCGTCGGACACCACGACCGCCGCCGTGCCCTCCCGCGCCCGCGCGTCCACCACGCCGAGCAGCGACTCCTTCGACTTCACGTCCACCCCGGCGGTCGGGTTGATCAGCACCAGCACCGCCGGGTCGGCGGCCAGCGCCCTGGCCAGCACGACCTTCTGCTGGTTGCCGCCGGACAGGTCGGACACCGGCTGCGCCGGGCCGTCCGCCTTGATGTCGAAGGACGTGATCGCGGCCCGCCCCGCGCGGTGCAACGCCGTCCGCCGCACCACCCGGTCCAGCACGCTCAGCCGCGCGTTCTCCGCCACGCTCAGGTTCAGCACCAGCCCTTGGTGGTGACGGTCGCGCGGCACGCACCCGACGCCCGCGCGCAGCGCGCTCGGCACGTCCTTCACCGGCACACCCAGCACGGTCACCGACCCAGCCGACGCGCGCCGCAGCCCGTACACGGTCTCCGCGAGCTGGTGCTTGCCGCTGGACGCGCTGCCCGCCAGCCCCACGACCTCGCCCGCGCGCACGGTCAGCGACACGTCGGCGAACGCCTCGCCGGACAGCTCCCGCACGGCCAGCACCTCCTCCCCCACCGCGCCGCGCCCCGATGCGCCCGGCACCGCCAACCCGCCCGGGTCACCGGTCATCGCCTCGATCAGCCCCGGTTCGGGCAGGTCGGCCACCCGCGCGGTCACCACGTGCCGCGCGTCCCGGTACACCGTCACGGTCTGGCACACCTCGTAGACCTCCTGGAGGTGGTGCGAGATGAACAGGAACGCCACCCCGCCGGCGCGCAGCGACCGCATCCGCTCGAACAGCCGCTCGATCGCGGGACCGTCCAGCTGCGCGGTCGGCTCGTCCAGCACGATCAGCCGCGCGCCGGTCGACAGGGCGCGCGCGATCTCCACCAGCTGCCGCTGCTCCACGGTCAGGTCGGCCACCCGCGCGTCCGGCGACACCGCCACGTCGTACTGCTCCAGCAGCTCCGCGGCCCGCCGCCGCAGCCGTGACCAGCGCACCACCGCGCCCTGCCGGTTGAGGAACAGGTTCTCCGCCACCGACAGGTCCGGCACCACCGTGGACCGCTGGTAGACGCACGACACCCGGGCCCGCCACGCCGCCCGGTCCGCCACCGGTGGCGCGGGCACGCCGAAGAACCGCACGTCACCCGCGTCCGGCACGCGCATCCCGGTCAGCACCGACACCAGCGTCGACTTGCCCGCGCCGTTGCGGCCGACGAGCGCGTGCGTCTCGCCCTCACGGACCCGGATGCCCACGTCGGCCAACGCCACCGTGCGCCCGAACCGGACGCTCACGCCCGCCGCCTCGACCGCGAACGCGGACCTCACGACCCGAGCTGGTTGCCCCAGAAGGCCTTGTCGTCCACGTTGTCCTTGGTGATCAGCGGCGCGGGCAGCTGGTCCTCGAGCTGGCCGTTGCCCACGTCGACGATCTCGCTGCCGTGGTCGGTCGGACCGGGCCGGAACGTCTTCCCCTCGATGGCGGCCTTGGCGTAGTACAGCCCCCACTCCGCGTACTGGTCGGCGGGCTGGGACACGGTCGCGTCGATCTCTCCCTTGCGGATGGCCTCCAGCTCCTGCGGGATGCCGTCGTTGGAGACGATCACCACGTGCCGCGGGTCGTCCGGCGGCACGAGCAGGTTCTTCTGCCGCAGCACCTGCAGCGTCGGCGCCAGGAACACGCCACCGGCCTGCATGTAGATGCCGTCGATGTCCGGGTGCTGGGTGAGCCGGGTCTGCAACGCGGCCGAGGCCTTCGTGCCCTCCCAGTCCGTCGGCTCCTCGAACACCGTGATGCCCGGGTAGTGCTGCTCCATGCACGCGGCGAACGCCTCGGACCGGTCCCGGCCGTTCACCGACGACAGCGAACCCTGGAACTCGACCACCTTGCCCGTGCCGCCGAGCTTCTCGCCGAGGAACCGGCACGCCTTCTCGCCGTACGCCCGGTTGTCCGCGCGCACCACCATGTAGACGCCGCCGCGGTCGGGCCTGGTGTCCACCGTGACCACCGGGACCTTCGCCTTGGCCAGACGGTCCAAAGTGGACGTTACGGCGCCGGTGTCCTGCGGTGCCATCACGATCGCCTTCGCGCCCTGGCTCTGCAACGACTGGGCGTTGGCGACCAGGTTCTCCACCTTGTTCTGCGAGTTCGTCGGCGCCATCAGGTCGATGCCCAGCGCCTTCGCCTTCTCCGGCGTGTATTTGATGTAGGAGTTCCAGAAGTCCGAGTCGGCCCGCGGGTAGTCGACGCCGATCGGGCCGACCCCGGACGCGCCGGTCGTGCCGGCCGTGCCGCACGCGGTCAGCGCCAGGCACACCGCGACGGTGAGGGTGGTGCGAGGCTTCATGGGTTACCTCGTTCCTGGGGTTTCGGACGCAACCTCAGCCCGTGCATGCCGCCGTCGACCGCGAGGACGGTGCCGGCGGTGGAACCGGAGAGCGGACCGGCCAGGTAGGCGATGGCGCCCGCGACCTCGTCCGCCGAGACCAGCCGGCCGTGCGGCTGCCTGGCCTCCAACGCGGCCCGCTCGGCGTCCGGGTCCGGCGCCGAGTCGAGCAGGCGGCCCACCCACGGGGTGTCCGCCGTGCCGGGGGCCACCGCGTTCACGCGGATGCCCTCGCGCACGTAGTCCGCGGCCATGGCCAGCGTCAACGCGTGCACCGCGCCCTTGCTCGCCGAGTACAGCGCGCGCTGCGGCAGACCGGCCCACGCCGCGATGGAACCGGTGTTCACGATCGCCGCCGACGGTGACCTGCGCAGGTGCGGCAGCGCGGCGCGGGCGACCCGGGCCATGCCGACCACGTTCACGTCCAGCACCCGGTGCCACTCGTCGTCCGGGTTCGCGGTCACGTCGCCCTGCGCGCCGACGCCCGCGTTGTTCACCAGCACGTCGAGCCGGCCGAACCGCTCGACCACCTCGTCGACCGCCGCGCGCACCGAGGCGTCGTCGGTGACGTCCGCCCTGATCCCGTGCAGCGGCGGGTCCACCTCGGGGTTCAGGTCCAGCGCCACCGCGGTCGCGCCCCGGGCGGCCAGCAGCCGCGCGGTCGCCAGGCCGATGCCCGACGCCCCGCCGGTCACCACCGCGACCAGGCCCTCGAACTCGCTCACCGCTCCTCCTCCAACCCGGTCCACACCGGACCGTCCGGGTACCGGTAGTCGGTCAGGGTCTCGTCGCGCAGCCGGGCCGAGAATCCGGGCTCGGCGGGCGCGACGTACCGGCCGCCGCGCACCACGGCCGGGTCGGTGAAGTGCTCGTGCAGGTGGTCGACCCACTCGATGACGCGACCGTCGGTGGTGCCCGAGACGGCCACGAAGTCGACCATCGCCAGGTGCCTGACCAGCTCGCACAACCCGACGCCGCCCGCGTGCGGGCACACCGGCACGCCGAACTTCGCGGCCAGCAGCAGGATCGCCACGTTCTCGTTCACGCCGCCGACCCGGCACGCGTCCAGCTGCACCACGTCCACCGCGCCTGCCTGGAGCAGCTGCTTGAACACCACCCGGTTCTGCACGTGCTCGCCGGTGGCGACCCTGATCGGGGTCACCGCCCTGGCGATCGCGGCGTGCGCCAGCACGTCGTCCGGTGACGTGGGCTCCTCGATCCAGTACGGGTCGAACGGCGCCAGCTCCCGCGTCCACGCGATCGCCGTGCCGACGTCCCACCGCTGGTTGGCGTCCACCGCGATGCGCACGCCTGGGCCGACGACCTCGCGGGCCAGCTTGAGCCGCCGCACGTCGTCGTCCAGGCTGCCGCCGACCTTCAGCTTGATCATGTCGAAGCCGTCGGCCAACGCCTGCCGCGCCAGGCCCGCCAGCTTGTCGTCGGTGTAGCCGAGCCAGCCCGGCGACGTCGTGTAGGCCGGGTAGCCGTCCCGGACCAGGGCCTCCGCCCGTTCGGCACGTCCCGGCTCGGCGCGCCGCAGGATGTCCAGCGCCTCGTCCGGCGTGAGCGCGTCGGACAGGTACCGGAAGTCGACCAGGCCGACGATCTCCTCCGGTGTCAGGCCGGCCAGGAACCGCCACAGCGGCAGGCCCGCGCGCCGTGCCGCCAGGTCCCACGCGGCGTTGACCACCGCGCCCAGCGCCATGTGCGCGACGCCCTTCTCCGGGCCGAGCCAGCGCAGCTGCGAGTCGCCGACCAGGTCCGCGGACAGCGCGGCCAGGTCCGCGGCGGTCTCCGGGACGGGCCGGCCGACCACGTGGTGCGCGAGCGACCGGATCGCGGCGGCCTGCACGTCGTTGCCGCGGCCGATGGTGAACGCCAGCCCGTAGCCCTCCGGGCCGTTCGACGTGCGCAGCACGACGTAGGCCGCGGAGTAGTCCGGGTCGGGGTTCATCGCGTCCGAGCCGTCCAGCTCGCGCGAGGTCGGGAACCGGATGTCCAGCACGTCCAGCGCGACGATCCGGTCGCCCCCGCCCGTCCCGGCGGTCATCACGCCTGCCCGAGCGTCTGCCGCTGCCTGCCCAGCCCGTCGATCTCCAGCTCCACCACGTCGCCCGCCCGCAGGTACGGCTTGGGCTCCGGTTGGCCGAGCGCCACGCCGGCCGGTGTGCCCGTGTTGATCACGTCCCCCGGTCGGAGGACGAGGAACCAGCTCAGGTAGCGGACCAGCTCGGCCACCGGGAAGATCATGTTCTTGGTGGAGGAGTCCTGCCGCGGCACGCCGTTGACCCACAGCCGCAGGCCCAGCGCCTGCGGGTCGCCGACCTCGGCCGCGGGCACGAGGAAGGGGCCGAGCGGGTTGAACGTCTCGCAGTTCTTGCCCTTGTCCCACTGCCCGCCGCGTTCGAGCTGGAACTCGCGCTCGCTCACGTCGTGCGACAGCGCGTACCCGGCGACGCAGGCCAGCGCGTCGTCGGCGCTCTCCAGGTACCGGGCCTCGCGCCCGATCACCACGGCGAGCTCGACCTCCCAGTCCGTCTTGACCGAGCGGCGCGGGATCAGCACCTCGTCGTCCGGCCCGACGATCGTGTCGGGCGTCTTGAGGAACACCACCGGCTCGGCCGGGATCGGCAGCCCGGTCTCCTCCGCGTGGTCGCGGTAGTTGAGGCCGATGCAGACCAGCTTCCCGACCCCGGCGACCGGCGGTCCGATCCGTACGCCGTCGTCCACGATCGGGTGGAGTTCACCGGCGGCGAGGGCGGCGCGGGTGCGGGCGATGCCGTCGGCGGCGAGGAACGCGCCGGTCACGTCGTCGGTCACCGGGGTCAGGTCGTACGTGACCCCGTCGTCGGCACGGACGGCGGGGCGTTCCGAGCCCGACGGTCCCAGGCGCAGCAACTGCACGGCAGGTCCTCCTCCACAACCGGTCGATAGATCGGATGTATAGCGCTCCCGGATGCCTCCGTCTAGAGGTAGTCCAGGTATTGATCCGATGAATCCCGGTTACGAAGGGTCGCGATGACACTCCACCGCGTCGTGTGGGCACCCGCCACCGCCGCCGCCCTGCTCGGCACGCTCCTCGTCGGCAGCGCCGCGGGAGCCGACCACGCCGCCAGACCGCTGCCGCCCCACCGCGCCGACCACACCACCGGCGGGCCGTCCGGGCAAACGCTTGCGCGCGCCAAGGGCCCGGTGACGGCGTTCGTCGAGCTGGCCACCACCCCGGCCACGCAGGCGTACGGCGACGAGAAGGCACGCGGCGGCGACCCGGCGGCCGCCGCACGGGTGGCCCGGCAGCACACCGACGCGCAGGCCGACCGGGTGCTGACGGCGTTGCGCGGCCGGGACGCCCGGACCCGCGAGGTCGCCAAGACCCGCAACGCGGTGCCCGGTGTGGTCGTCACCGCCGACGCCGCGAGCCTGCGCGACCTGACCGCGTTGCCCGAGGTCAAGTCCGTGCGGCTGACCGTGCCGAAGTCGGTGCGCAACGCGGGCGCGGTGAAGCTGACCCGGGTCGCGCGCGTGTGGCGCGACACCGGGCGGTACGGCGACGGCCTGCGGATCGGCATCGTGGACACCGGCATCGACTACACGCACGCCGACCTCGGCGGGCCCGGCACCGCGGCGGCGTACGAGGCGGTCGACCGCGCCGCGCCGTGGACGCCCACCGCCAAGGTCGTCGGCGGCCACGACTTCGTGGGCGACGCCTACGACTCGACCAAGCCGGAACTGGCCGTGCCCGCGCCCGACCCGAACCCGCTCGACTGCCACGGCCACGGCACGCACGTCGCGGGCACCGCCGCCGGGTACGGCGAGCACGCCGACGGCACCCCGTTCCGCGGCGACTACTCGACGTTGACGCCCGAGGACGTGACCGGGATGAGGATCGGCCCCGGCACCGCGCCGAAGGCGTCGCTGTACGCGTTGAAGGTGTTCGGCTGCACGGGGTCCACCGAGTTGGTCGGGCAGGCGCTGGACTGGTCGCTCGACCCGGACGGCGACGGCGACTTCACCGACCACCTCGACGTGGTGAACCTGTCGCTGGGCAGCGACTTCGGCGGCCAGGACGACCCGGACAGCCTGTTCGTGCGCAAGGTCGTGGAGCACGGCGTGGTGGTGGTCGCGTCGGCGGGCAACGGCGGCGACTTCTACGACGTCGGCGGCTCGCCCGCGAACACGCCCGAGGCGCTGGCCGTGGCCAACACTCGGGACGCGTTCACGCTGCTCGACGGCGTCGAGGTGGCGGGAGCGCGGCAGTCCGGGCAGTACAGCAAGAGCTACACCGGGTACGCCACGCTGGATCTGGCGCTGCTCGTGGTGCCGGTGTCCGACCAGGGCAACCTGGACGGCTGCGCGCCGATCACCGAGGACCTCGACGGCCGGTTCGTGTGGCTGGAGTGGGACGAGGACGACGCGACCCGGAAGTGCGGCTCGGCCGCGCGGACCGACAACGCCGAGGCGGCGGGTGCGGAAGGCGTGCTGCTCACCGCCACCGGCGACGTGTTCAAAGCGGCCATCGCGGGCAACGCGGTCATCCCGGTGTTCCAGTTCACCCGGGCCGCGACCGAGGCGGTGCGACCGGCGCTGGCCGACGGCACGCTCCAGGCCCGGATGCTCGGGTCGCTGCGCAACGCCGTGCCCACGATGACCCCGACCCTGGCCGACACGATCACACCGTCGTCGTCACGCGGGTCGCGCGGTGCCTCGGCGGCCAAGCCGGACGTCGCCGCGCCCGGCGACACGATCGTGTCCGCGTCGGTCGGCACCGGCGCCGACGCGGTGAGCATGGGCGGCACGTCCATGGCCGCGCCGCACGTGGCCGGCATCGCCGCGCTGGTCCGCGAGGCGCGTCCGGAGTGGACGGTCGAGGAGGTCAAGGCCGCGATCATGAACACCGCGTCCGGTGAGGTGACCGACGGCGACGACCACACCACCGGCACGCCCGTGGCGCCGATGCGGGTCGGCGCGGGCCGGGTCGACGCGCTGGACGCGGTCGGCGTCGACCTGCTGGCCATGGTCGCCGACGACCCGGGCACGGTGGGCGTGTCGTTCGGCCCGGTCGAGGCGGCTTCGGAGTTGACGACCAGCAAGACGGTGGAGGTGGTGAACAAGTCACTGCTGCCGCGCACGGCCCGGTTGACCTACGAAGCCGCGACCACCGTGCCGGGCGCGGAGGTCGAGGTGTGGCCGTCGGTGCTGCTCGTGCCGCCGGGCGGGACGGCGACGGCTTCGGTGACGCTGACCGTGACGCCGGAGGAGCTGCGGAAGGTGGCCGACCCGACGATCGAGAAGCGGCAGGCGGACGTGGCGCGGCAGTTCCTGGCCGAGGTGTCCGGGCGGGTGCTCGTGCGGTCCGGCGACGTCACGCTCCGGGTGCCGGTCTACGCGGCGCCGGAACCGGTCGCGGACGTGGAGGCGGCCGACCTCGGCGACGGCACGGTGGAGCTGCGCGGGCGGGCGTTGGACCAGGGCGATGGCGACGAGGCGTACCGGTCGGTGGTGAGCGTCCTCGCGTTGCACGGCTCCAGCCCGGAGCTGCCCGCGTGCGGGGAGGGAGTGCCGGCGGACTGCGCGGTGAACTCGTCGGCCAAGGGCGGTGACCTGCGGTACGTGGGGGCGGCGGTGGCCGACGGGATGCTCGCGTTCGGGGTCGTGACCTGGCACGACTGGGTCACGCTCGGCATCGCGAACAGCCCGGCGGTCCGGCTCGACACCAACGGCGACGGCGCGCACGACTACACCGTGCAGGCCGTGAAGCCGACCGCGGGCGAGGTGGTGACGGCGGACGTGTGGCTGGCGCGGACCGTGCGCGAGTCGGACGGCGCGGTGGTGGACGAGCAGCCGTTGAACGGCCAGTACGGGGACGTGGACACCAACGTGATGGACAGCGACGTGGTGGTGCTGCCGGTGACGTTGACCGCGTTGGGGATCGACCCGGCGGCGGCGAGCGCGCCCCTGACCTACACGGTCGTGGTGTCGGGGAACTACCCGGCGCCGGGGAACGCGGACGGGTTCGTGGACCGGATCGACACGCCGCTGTCGTTCGACCCGCTGCGGCCGGCGCTCGGGGTCGAGGGCGGGGTGTCGTTCGTGGCGGAGATCGGTGCGGTGCTGCGGGTGCGGCGGGACCCGGCCGCGGTGGGTGGCAGCCTGCTGTTCCTGCACCACCACAACGCGTCGGGTGACCGCGCGCAGGTGGTGGCGGTCGGCTGACGCTCGTTACGCAGAGCCAGGTCCGGCGCAACCCGGTTGGGTGTGCCGGACCTCGTTCGTGCTGGGCATACTCGGGCGAATGGGTTTCGTGGTGGGTCTGGACGCGGGCGGCACGAGCACCCGGGCGTTGGTGCTCGACCTGGACGGCGCCCGACTAGGCGCCGGGGTGGCCGGTGGCGCGAACCCCAACTCGCACCCGCCGGAGCTGGCCGCCGCGCACGTGCGGCAGGCGTTGACGGCGGCGTTGGACGGGTTGGACCCGGTGAAGGTCGAGTCGGGTGTGCTCGGCATGGCCGGGTCGAGCAAGCTGCTCAGCGATCCGGCGGTGGCGGCGTTGTTCGAGGCGGCGTGGGCGGGTGCCGGGCTGCGCTGCCCGTTGCGGGTGATCACCGACTGCGAGGCGGCGTTCGCGACCGGCACGGCGTCGCCCGACGGGACCGTGCTGGTGGCGGGGACGGGGTCGATCGCGGCCCGGGTCGAGCACCACGAGCTGGTGTCGACGGCCGGCGGGTACGGGTGGCTGCTGGGTGACGAGGGTTCGGCGTTCTGGCTGGGCCGTGAGGCGGTGCGCGCCACCCTCGGCGCGTTGGAGCAGGACGATCCGGACGCCCTGACGACCGCCGTCCTGGCCCGTGCCGGCATCCCCGACCTGCCCCGGCGCGAGCAGTGGCGTCGGCTGATCACCGTGACCAACGCCGCCCGTCCGATCGCGTTGGCCACCTACGCGCCCCTCGTGACGGCGCACGCCACCGCACCGTCAGCGGACCGCATCATCACCGCCGCCGTCCGCGCGCTGGCCGACCTCGCCGAGGCCGCCCGCCCGGCCGACGCCCGCACCCCGATCGTCCTCATGGGCAGCCTGATCCACACCCACCCACTGGGCACGCGCCTGAAGCTCGAACTGGCCACCCGCACCTCGGCCCCGATCACCGTCGCCACCGAGGGCGCCGCCGGCGCCGCCTGGCTGGCCGCCGTCAAAGTCCTGGGCGACTCCGCCCCCAGACCATCCTGAGTGTTCAACTCGCCTGTTCTGAACGTAGGACACTCGCGACGCGAACGTAGGACACGCGAGTGTCCTACGTTCAGAACGCGAGTGTCCTACGTTCAGGTACCCCGAGTTGAACGCTCGGTGCGGGGGTGGCGGAGGCCCGGGTGGTCGGCGGGGAGGGTGCGGCGGATGATCCACCAGCTCACGGCGATGCACGCGACCTGGACGGGCCAGGACAGGGCGGCGCGCATGATGCCCAGCAGGACGACCTCGCCGGCCAGCCACAAGGCGCCGAAGACGAGGACGCGCAGGACGTACTGGCCCACCCACGGCCAGGAGGCGTAGCGGTAGGCGCGCAGCAGGTCCGGGTCGCGGCGCCAGCGGAACTTCTGGCCCGTGACCAGGCCGACGACCACGCCCAGCAGGGGCCACCGCAGGACGATCGAAGCCGCCCACACCAGGGCCGACGCGGCGTTCAGGAAGAGCTGGACCAGGAAGAAGTCCTCGGCGCGGCCCGTCTGCAGGGCGACGTACGCGGCCAAAACCACCAAGGCCACCGACACCAGGAGCGCGCGGGGACGGCCGCCGCGCAGCACCCGGACCACGCCGACGACCACGCCGCACGCGACCGCCGCCAGCGCGCCGACCTCGATCGAGTTCCCGCCCAGGAGCCAGCCCAGGACGAACGCCAACGGCGGCAGCGAAGCGTCCAGCGCACCGCCCCGCCCGCCCAGCAGTGAGGCCAGCGACTCCTGACGCGTGTCGGTCATACCTCCAGGGTGCCTTAGGCGAACCTAATCCCGGCAACGGACCCGGGCCGGACCATTGACGCCCGTGAGGCCCGTCACTACCGTCGTGCCGGTAATTAGTCTGGAAAGTTAACAGACTCAAAGGAGAACCCCATGCGAGCCGGGAGCCCCAGGCTGCTGCGCGAGATCAACGACCGCGCCGCGATCGAGGCCTTGCTCCGCAACGGCCCGCTGACCAGGGCGGAGCTGGAAGGGATCATCGGCCTGTCCAAACCGGCCACCGCCCAGCTCCTCACCCGCCTCGAAGACGAGGGCACGGTCCTGCGCACCGGCCTGCGCGGCGGCGGACGCGGTCCGCGGGCCCAGCTGTGGACGGTCAACGGCGCGCTGGCCCACGTCGCCGCCATCGACCTCACGCCCGACGCGGTCGACATCGCCATCGCCGACATCTCCGGCGCCACGCTCACCGAGCACCGCGCACCCATGCCGAAGACCGGCGTGCTGGAGGCGTTCCACGGCGCGGTCACGAAGGCCGCGGCCCAGGCCGGCCTCACCACCGACGCCCTGCACCACGTCGTCGTGGGCAGCCCCGGCGCGGTGGACCCGGCGACCGGACGGCTCGACTACGCGCCCCACATGCCGGGCTGGGCGGACCGGAACATCCCCGAGGAGCTGGAAGCGCTCCTCGACACGTCCGTCACGATCGAGAACGACGTCAACCTGGTCGCGCTGGAGGAGATGATCTCCGGCCGGGCCGTCGGGGTGAAGGACTTCGTCCTGCTCTGGCCCGCCGACGCGGTGGGCGCGGCGGTCGTGGTCAACGGCGTGCTGCTGCGCGGCGCGACCGGCGGCGCGGGCGAGATCGACGCGATGCGGGTCCCCGACCACGCGCACGCCGACACGGGCACCGACCGCACCGGCAGCCGTTACGGCGACCTGCTCGACAGCGCCGCGATCGCCCGCCTGGCCCACGCGCACGGCGTGTCCGCCCGCACCGGCCGGGACGCCGTGGCGAAGGCGTTGAGCGAGGGACCGGCCGGCCGGGAGTTCCTGGTCGACCTGGCCCGCCGCATCGCCACCGGCGTGGCGAACGTGGTCGCCGTGCTCGACCCCGAACTGGTGCTGCTCTCCGGCGAGATCGCGCAGGCGGGCGGCACGGCGCTCGCCGACCTCGTCGCCGCCGAGCTGCGCGAGCTGGTGGTGCCCCGCACCCCCGTCCGACTCGCCCTGGTCACCGGGAAACCGGTGCGTTCCGGCGCGCTGCACGCGGCGCTGTCGGTCGTCCGGGAACAGGTGTTCGGTCTGCCCGCCGCCACGACCGAACCCTTCCGCGGTCCGAACCGACCGGACGCGACCGCGCCGAGCACGTCGACATGAAGGAGAGCACATGCGCAAGCTCCACCGCGCAGCGTTGCTGTGCGTGGCCGCGGCGGTGTCCCTCACCGCTTGCGCGGCGGGCTCCGGCAACCAGGCCGGGCAGTCCGGGCCGGCGGCGGCGCCCGGCTCGCAGGACAGGTTCTCGCTGACCGTCTGGAGCAACTACTCCGGACGTGAGCGGGACGAGGTCACCAAGGCCCTGGAGAGCTTCAAGGAGAAGTTCCCCAACGCCGAGATCAAGCACGAGGGCAGCCAGGACGACGACAAGATCACCGCGGGCATCCGCGGCGGCAACCCGCCGGACGTCGCCCTGTCGTTCACCACCGACAACATCGGCCAGTTCTGCTCCAGCGGCTCGTTCGCCGACCTCAAGCCCTACCTCGCGCGCGACGACGTCGACCTCGGCCAGATCACCGACGCGGTCCGGGCCTACACCGAGTACAAGGGCACCCGTTGCGCGATGCCCATGCTCAGCGACGTGTACGGGCTGTACTACAACAAGGACATGCTCGCCGAGGCGGGCATCACCGCGCCGCCGAAGACCACCGCCGAGCTGCTGGACTTCGCCAAGCGCACCACCAAGAAGGCGCCGGACGGCTCGATCGAGGTCGCGGGCTTCCTGCCGAGCATGCCGCACTACGCCAACAACCCGCAGATCTGGGCGCCGCACTTCGGCGCGAAGTGGGAGAACGCGGACGGCAAGTCCGGGCTCGCCAGTCCCGAGTGGGCGCAGATGCTCCAGTTCCAGAAGGAGCTGGTGGACTTCTACGGCTACGACGCCCTGGAGAGGTTCCGCGCCGGGCTCGGCCAGCAGTACTCGACCGACCACGCGTTCCACCAGCGCAAGATCGCCATGATGGTCGACGGCGAGTACCGCACGGCGTTCCTCGCGGACCAGGCGCCGGACGTGCGGTTCGGCACCGCGCCGTTCCCGACGAGCAAGCCCGAGCTGTACGGCACCGGCTTCACCGCGGGCACCATCATGGGCATCCCGAAGGGCGCGAAGAACCCCGGCGCGGCGTGGGAGCTGATCAAGCACCTGTCATTCGACACGGAGGCGATCGTCGACCTGGCCAACGGGATCAAGAACATCCCGCACACGAAGGCCGCGCTGACCGACCCGCGGCTGGAAGTGGACGAGAACTTCAAGACGTTCATCGACCTGGCTACGTCGGACAAGTTGCGGGGCAACCCGGTGACGCCGATCGGTGACGCGCACATCAAGGCGATCAGCGACTTCGCCACCTCCTGGCAGAGCGGCAAGGTGCCCGACCTGATGGCGGGGCTGGCGGAAGTCGACCGGCGGATCGACGACCAGATCGCCAAGAGCGGCAAGTGACGCGATGACGGCCACGCTGGAGCGCGTGGACGTGGTGCGGACCGCCCCCGCCAAGGGGCGGTCCCGTGCCCGCACCCGTCACCGCCTGACCGTGCTGGCGTTCCTGGCGCCCGCGATCCTCGGGTTCGCGCTGTTCTTCGGCTACCCGCTGATCGCCACCATCGGGTTCTCGTTCACCCGGTACGACCTGATCAACCCGCCGGAGTGGATCGGCTGGGAGAACTACGCCTACATGCTCGCCGACCCGCTGTTCCGCACCGCCGTCCACAACACGCTGTGGTTCGTGGTGGTGCTGACCGTGGCACGGGTGGTTTTCGCGCTGGGCGTGGCGTCGGTGATCGCCCGGTTGAAGACGGGCGTCGGGTTGGTCCGCACGTTGTGCTACCTGCCCTCGCTGGCGCCACCCGTGGCGGCGACGTTGGTGTTCTTCCTGGTCATGAGGCCGAACGAAGGTCCGCTGGACGCGTTCCTCGGGTGGTTCGGGATCGAGGGGCCGCTGTGGTTCGCCGATCCGGTGTGGGCGAAACCGGGGATCGCGGCGGTGATGCTGTGGGTGTCCGGCGACCTGATGATCATCATCCTGGCCGCGATCCTGGACGTGCCGCAGGAGCAGTACGAAGCCGCCGAGCTGGACGGCGCGGGACCGGTGCGGCGGTGGTGGCACGTCACGCTGCCGTCGATCTCGCCGGTGCTCGTGTTCGGCGTGGTGAACTCGATCATCCTGGCGTTGCAGCTGTTCACGCAGGCCGTGGTGGCGGGATCGGCGGCCAGCGGGTCGGCGGACGTGACCGGGGCGACGAAGGTGCTCGGGTTCCCGGAGAACTCGACGTTGACGTTCCCGGTGTGGCTCTACACGCAGGGGTTCCGGTACTTCGACATGGGTTACGCGGCGGCGATGGCGACGGTGCTGTTCGTGATCTCGTTCGCGGCGACCGCGGTGCTGGTGCAGCGGATGCGCAAGGCCACGCACCAGGAGCAGTCGTGACGGCCGCGGTCGGGGTGCGGGAACGGCCGTTCGCGTGGCGGAAGGCGCTGGACTGGGTCGCGGTGCACAGCCTCGGGTTGGCGCTCGGGCTGATGTTCACGCTGCCGATCGTGTTCGTGTTCCTGACGGCGGTCATGTCGGACGGCCAGGCGTTCACGAAGGACCTGTGGCCCCGGGAGTGGCACTGGGGCAACTTCGCGGAGGTGTTCGAGCGGGCGCCGCTGCTGAAGTACCTGGGCAACAGCCTGCTGTACTCGTCGTTGGCGACGGCGGGGATGTTGTTGTCGTCGATCCCGGCGGCGTACGCGTTGGCGAAGCTGCGGTGGCGGGGGCGGAACGTGGTGTTCCTGCTGGTCGTCGGCGCGATGGTGTTGCCGCCGCAGGTCGTCGCGGTACCGCTGTACGACACGTGGTCCAGCCTCGGGTTGACCGGGACGCTGTGGCCGCTGATCGCGCCGTACTTCCTGTTCGACGCGTTCAGCGTCTTCCTGCTGCGGCAGTTCATCCTCACCATCCCGCAGTCCTATGTGGACGCGGCCAGGGTGGACGGTTGCGGCGAGTTCCAGGCGATGCTGCGGATCGTCGTGCCGATGGCGCGGCCGGGCATCGCGGCGACCGCGTTGTTCTGCTTCCTCTACACGTGGAACGACTACTTCGGACCGCTGCTCTACACGAGCGAGAAACCGGACCAGTGGACGCTGTCGCTGGCGCTGTCGACGTTCAAGGGGATGCACCACGTGCAGTGGAACCTGGCGATGGCCGTCACGTTGCTGATCATGGTCCCGGCGGTGGTGCTGTTCGCGTTCGCGCAGCGCTCGTTCGTCAAGGGCATCACATTCACGGGGGTCAAAGGGTGAAGCTCACCGTTGTCGGAGGCGGGTCGACCTACACGCCGGAACTGGTCGACGGCATCGCGGGGCGCAGGACCAGCCTCGCGGTGGACGAAATCGTGCTGGTGGACCCGGACGTGTCGCGGCTGGAGGTGGTGGGTGGGTTCTCGCGGCGGTTGCTGGCGCACTTCGGGCATCCGGCGAAGGTGACGACCACCACGGACCTGGAACGCGGGGTCGACGGCGCGTCGGCGGTGTTGCTGCAGCTCAGGGTGGGCGGGCAGGCGGCACGAGCGTCGGACGAGACGTTCCCACTGGGGTGCGACTGCGTCGGGCAGGAGACGACCGGCGCGGGAGGGCTGGCCAAGGCGCTGCGGACCGTGCCGGTGGTGCTGGACATCGCGCGGCGGGTGCGGGAGGTGGCGGTCGACGCGTGGATCGTGAACTTCACCAACCCGGTGGGGATCGTGACGCGGGCGCTGCTGGCCGAGGGGCACCGGGCGGTCGGGCTGTGCAACGTGGCCATCACGTTCCAGCGGTGGACGTCGGCGTTGCTGGGCGTGGAGCCGGAGTCGGTGCGGCTGGAGCACGTCGGGCTCAACCACCTGAGCTGGGAGACCGGGGTGTTCGTGGACGGGGTGGACCGGCTGCCCGAGCTGCTGGATTCGCACGGGGACGCGTTGGGCGAGCACATCGGGCTGCCGGCGACGTTGATGCGGCGGCTGGGGATGGTGCCGTCGTACTACCTGAAGTACTTCTACGACCACGACGAAGTCGTGCGCAAGCAGAAGACCGAGCCGCCGCGGGCCGAGGTGGTGGCCGGGGTGGAGAAGGAGCTGCTGGACTTGTACGGGGACGTGGGGGTGGTGACGAAGCCGCCGCAGCTCTCGCAGCGAGGGGGCGCGTACTACTCGGAGGCGGCCGTGCAACTGGTGCACGCGTTGACCGGCGGGGTGGGCGCGGAGCAGCACGTGGTGAACGTGCGCAACGGCGGCACGCTGCCGTTCCTGCCCGCGGACGCGGTGATCGAGGTGCCCGCGGTGGTAACCGGGGGCGGTGCGACGCCGCTGCCGGTGCCGCCCGTGCCGCCGTCGGTGGCGGGGTTGATCGCGCACGTGACGAGCTACGAGCACCTGGCGTTGGACGCGGCGGTGCGCGGAGGGCGTGACCGGGTGGCGGACGCGCTGCTCGCGCACCCGTTGATCGGGCGGTACGCGGTGGCGGAGAGGCTGGCCGACGAGTTGGTGGCGCGCAACGCGCAGTTCTTGCCGTGGGCGAAGGGGGCGGTGTGACCGACCGGGTGCTCGCCATCGACGGCGGGAACAGCAAGACGGCGGTGGCGCTGGTGGACGTCGAGGGCAGGGTGCTCGCCCGGGTGCTCGGGCCCGGTGCGTCGCCGCAGAACGTCGGGCTGGAGCGGAGCCTGGAGGTGTTCGACGGGCTGGTGCGCGAGGCGGCGCGGCTGGCCGGGTTGGGTGCCGGGCTGATCGCCGCGCACACGGCCGCCTACTTGGCCGGGGCGGACCTGCCCAGGGAAGAGGACGAGTTGAGGGCGGCGGTCGAGGCGCGGGGGTGGTCGGCGACCTCCGTGGTCGGCAACGATACGTTCGCGCTGCTCAGGGCGGGTACGGCCGATGGGATCGGGGTGGCGGTGGTGTGCGGGGCGGGTATCAACTGCGTGGCCGTCGCCCCGGACGGGCGGACGCACCGGTTCCCGGCGTTGGGGCGGATCTCGGGTGACTGGGGCGGGGGCGGGCACATCGGGTCGGAGGCGTTGTGGCTGGCGGCGCGGGCCGAGGACGGACGCGGTGAGGCGACGGCGTTGCTGGACGCGGTGACCGCGCACTACGGGACGGCGACGGTGGCCGAGGCGGTGCAGCGGCTGCACTTCGAGGAGGTGGAGTTCGACCCGCACGCCCTGTGCCCGTTGTTGTTCGAGGTGGCGGCGGGTGGTGACGCGGTGGCGCGGTCGGTGGTGGACCGGCTGGTGGAGGAGGTCGTGCTGCTGGCGCACGTGTCGTTGTCGCGGTTGGAGCTGCTGGGTGAGCCGGTGGACGTGGTGCTCGGGGGTGGGGTGCTGACCGGGACGGGCGAGGTGGTGGTCGACGCGGTCGCGGCGCGGTTGGGTGCGGTGGCGCCGGCGGCTCGGGTGCGGGTGGTGGACGTGCCGCCGGTGGTGGGCGCGGCGTTGTTGGGGTTGGACGCGGTGGGTGCGCGGCCGGGGGCGGAGTCGAAGTTGCGCGCGGCGTACGAGGCGGTGGCCGTCGAGCGGTGATGTTCGCCGCACTCCGGTGGGTCGAAGCCGAGGAATCGCCCGAGACCGACACTGGTTCACACCAGTGGGTGACACCTTGGTAACAGCGTTGCCAAGGGCCGCTGGCGTTGGGTCGACTTGGCGTTGCATGCTGTCCTGCGCGGTTCATGGGGGTGCCGCGCGGAGTGGAGGGGATTTCATGGAGGGACTGGACAGCTTCGTAGCGGTGGGGGACAGCTTCACCGAGGGGATGGACGACCCGGCGCCGAACGGCACGTACGTCGGGTGGGCCGACCGGCTGGCCGCGATGATCTCGGCCAGGCAGCAGGGGTTCCGGTACGCCAACCTCGCGATCAGGGGCAAGATGCTCCAGGAGATCGTGGACGAGCAGATCCCGTTGGCGGCGTCGTTGAAGCCGAAGCTGGTGACGCTGTGCGGCGGCGGCAACGACATCCTGGTGCCCGGGAGCGACGCGGACGCGGTGGCCGAGGTGTACGAGATCGCGGTGGCCGACCTGCGGGCGGCGGGCGCGGAGGTGCTGATCTTCACCGGGTTCGACCCGAAGCACACGCCGTTGCTGCGGTCGTTGCGCGGGAAGATCGCGATCTACAACAGCCACCTGTGGTCGGTGGCGGAGCGGTACCACTGCAAGGTGGTCGACCTGTGGTCGATGAGCGTGCTGCACGACCGGCGCGCGTGGAGCGAAGACCGGTTGCACCTGTCGCCCGAGGGGCACCGGCGGGTGGCGTTGCGCGCGGCCGAGGTGCTGGGGTTCGAGACGGACGAGGTGTGGAACACCCCTTGGCCGCCGTTGGTCGACGAGGATTGGATGACGCAGCGGCGGCACGATTTGAAGTGGGCTCGGGAGCACGTGGTGCCGTGGATCGGGCGGCAGTTGCGGGGTGAGTCGATGGGTGACGGGTTGGCGCCGAAGCGGCCGGAGTTGCTGCCGGTGCGCGACTGAGTCGAGGTGTGGGCCGGGAAGCTGCAAGGCTCGGTGGTTGGGGTCTGTGGTTGGGGCAGGCTCGATTTGACATGGGGCCCCTTACGGGCACTCCAGGCAGGCCAAAGCCGGGCAGGCCTGGCGGATAAAGCTCCCGCCAAGCCTGCCCGGCTTCGACCAGCCTAAAGCACCCGAACCCCATGTAAAATCGGGCCTTTTGCGGTCCCGCTGCGGGTCCGATGTGGGCCCGAGGGTTGTGGGCCTCGACGGGTGCGGTGCTGCGTTTCCACTTCGACTTCTCGTGGGCACCCGCGAGGTCGCGTCGATCGTTCGCGCCTGATTTTCCGGCGATCACGCTTTTCGATCGTCGGAAAATCAGGCGCGAGCGGTCGACTTCCAGGCGACCTCGCCCGCGACGCCGGAGGCGGCGCAATCCAACACAGCGCAATCCAACAGAGCTGGCCGGCGCTCTCCCCCGAACGCCGGCCAGCCGGGGTTGGGTGGCTTCCCCCCTGGTTCCCCCTTACCAAGAGCCACCCGGCGCCGACCGCGACTCGGGTGATCAGCGCGCCTCCAAGTTCCCATGACTTCGCCACGGCGTGCTAAACAGCGGCTAAACCTCGGAGGTCAAGGCTTCAAGGGCCGTTCGGACCAACATCGCGCGCGGTGAGCCCAGGCGTACGAACAGCCGAAGTGATTCGGCCAGTTCTGCTTGCGCGGCAACGCGTTCGCCGCGTTTGGCCAGTACCGTGCCGAGCACCTGGCGGCCGAATGCCTCCTCGAACTGCATCGAGCCGCCACGGGCCAGTTCCACTCCTTGCCGGGCGTGTTCCTCGGCCTCGGGTAACAGGCCCAATTCGGCGTAGAGCTCGGCCAGGTTGTTCATCGCCACGGCGTACGCGCGCTCGTCGCCGTTGCGGTGGTAGATCTCCATGGCCAGGAATTGGTGTTGGGCCGCCGTTTCGCGTTGGCCGAGTCGTTGCTCCACTTGGGCGAGGTTGTTGAGCACGGTGGCCTCGCCGAGGGCGTCGCCGTCCCGGCGGGCTACTTCGACGGCTTCGCGGTGGTAACCGAGGGCTTCTTCCACCCGGCCTTCGGCGACCAGGGCCAGCGCGAGTTGGTCGAGGGTCATCACGAGGTAGCGGGGTTCGTTCAGGTCGACGGCGATGCGGTGGGCGAGTTCGGCTTGTTCCAAGGTGCCGCGCAGTGCGCCGGCGCGGTTGTTGATGTCGTGCATGGCGTGCAGGACGAGCATTTCACCGCGGCGGTCGCCGATGACGCGGGCCGAGGCCAGGCCGAACTCGGCGATGCCCCGCCACTCGCGGCTGACGAGCCTGGTCACGCAGTAGGTGTGGACGAGGCGCACGAGTTGCCAGACCTGTTCGTGCAGGCCGACCTCGGAGCCCGCGTGCACGAGGGCGATGAGGTTGGGCCACTCCTTGTCGAACCACGACAGCGCCTGTGCCGAGGTGGCCGGTCGGGGTGCGGCGGAGTCACCGGTGAAGTCCAGGCCGTCGGACACCGGTCTGATCAGGCGGCGGGCGTGGTCGCAGGCGCACAGGTAGTGGTCCATCAGCCGGCGCAGGCCGCGTTCGCGGTGCTCCACGACGCCGCGGGCGTAGAGGCGGACCAGGTCGTGCAGGACGAAGCCGCCGCGCCACTGCTCGACCAGGAGGTGGGCGTCGGCGAGGTCGGCGAGGCGGGCGGCGGCGGTGCCCAGGTCGATGTCGCAGACGGCGGCGATGGCGTGCGGGCTCACCCACCGGCCCGGCACGAGACCGGCGGCGCGGAACGTCTCGGCCAGCTCCGGTGGGAGGTTGCGGTAGGAGACGGCCAGGGCGCGTTCGACGCCCAGGCCGGTGTCGGCGAGGTCGAGGGTGCGCAGGCGGGCGGCGTCGTCGGAGAGCTGGGCGACCAGGGCTTCGACCGTCCACTCGGGACTGAAGACGAGCTTGGCGGCGGCGATGCGCAGCGCCAGGGGCAGGTTGCCGCAGAGCTCGACGAGCATGCGGACGGCGGCCGG
The DNA here is from genome assembly GCF_001905065.1 of Saccharothrix sp. CB00851. NCBI lineage: Bacteria > Bacillati > Actinomycetota > Actinomycetes > Pseudonocardiales > Pseudonocardiaceae > Saccharothrix > Saccharothrix sp. CB00851. The sequence goes on along the minus strand of NZ_LWLC01000004.1, from coordinate 149,027 downwards.
TTCCTGGTCGGAGAGGGGCTTGCCGACGACCTCGTCCACCAGGCGGATGGCTTCTTCGTCGGACAGCGTGTCGAGGGTGAGCATCCGGGCGCCGTTGCTGACGACCAGCGATTCCAGGCGTCGGCGGCTGGTCACGAGGACCACGGAGCCGGCGCCGGGCGGCAGGAGCAGGCGGACGTGCTCGGGGTCCCAGGCGTCGTCCAGGACGACCAGGACGCGGCGCCTGGCGAGCACCGAGCGGTACAGGCCGACGCGGTCGTCCAGGTCGCGCGGTACGCCGTCCGCGGGCACGCCCAGCGCCAGCAGGAACCTGGCCAGCACCTCGGCGGGCTCGACCGGGTCGCGACCGGGGGCGAAACCGTTGAGGGACGCGAAGAGCAGGCCGTCGGGGAACTGCTCGGCCCGGCGGTGGCCCCAGGTGACGACCAGTTCGCTCTTGCCGATGCCGGCCGCGCCGTTGACCACGGCGATGGTGGTGGCGGCCAGGTCACGCCCGTCGCACAGGCGGTCCAACCAGGCCAGTTCCTCGTCGCGGCCGATGAAACCGCTGGCCGCGGCGGGCAGCTGGGCCGGCACGACGACGCCGGGACGGGGCGGCACGACGGCGGGTTCGGCCAGGCCGGGCGAGCTGAGCGCCGGGTCGTCGCGCAGCACCTGTTCGTGCAGCACGCGCAGGCCGGGGCCCGGGTCGATGCCCAGTTCGTCCACGACGCGCCGGTGGAAGCGCTGGTAGGCCTCCAGGGCGTCGGCGCGCTGACCCGACCGGTACAGGGCGCGCATCATGTGGCCGACCAGGCGTTCCCGGAACGGGTGCTCGTTGACCAGCTGGCGGAGTTCGCCGACGAGCTCCAGGTGGCGCCCCAGTTCCAGCTCCGCCTCGATGCGCTCTTCCACTGCGGCAAGCCGAAGCTCTTCCAGGTCGGACGTGACCGGGTCGCCCGGGACGTCGGCCAGCACCGGGCCGCGCCACAGGCCCAGCGACTCGCGCAGCAGCTGCGCCCGGATCGGCGCGGCCTTGCCGCGCGCGCTCGACACGAGCTGCCGGGCCCGGTGGAAGTCCAGCCGCCACGGGTCGACCGACAGCTGGTAGCCGGGCGGGGTCGTGAGGATCCGGGCGGAGCCCGCCGGGTCGGCCTCCTCCAGCATCCGGCGCAGCCGTGACACGTAGCCGTGCACGATGGTCCTGGCCGTCGCGGGTGGCTCGTCGGCCCACAGGCTGTCCACGATCTCGTCGATCGGGACGACCCGGTTGGCGTCCAGCACCAGCATCGCGAGCAGGCCGCGCATCCCCTTGCGGCCGATGACGAGCTGTCGGCCGTCCGCGAGCACCTGCAACGGTCCGAGGACGCCGAACTCCAGCCCGCTCTTGCTCCGGTCAGCCATGCCCCTCCCCCGCCTCGTGCGCTACGGCCCGGTCACTGGATCAGGTGCGACGGAGGTGCCGTTGGATACCTGTGAGTAAATGTTGCTTGCGCAACTAGTCGTGCTGCGCTGACCGGACCGGCGTCGGACGGCTAGGGTTTTGGCCCCGGACGTCCCGGCCGAGTTCTGGGCGAGTGCAGGAGGGCAAGAGTGCCGCGCGAGCCGATGAACGTGGTCGACCGTGGCTCGGCCTGTCTGCTGGGCGGCGCCCTGGGAGACGCCCTCGGCGCACCGATCCAGTACCTCGGGTGGGCCGACATCCAACGCGACCACGGACCGGAAGGCGTGCTCGCGCCACCGCGTCCCGCGCTGGTCACCGACGACACGCAGCTCACCCTCTTCACCGCGGACGGCTACCTGCGGGCCTGGGTGCGCGGTCGGACCACCGGCGAGTGGGACCCCGTCGAGGTGGTCTGGCAGAGCTACCGGCGCTGGTTGATCACCCAGCAGGTGGCCGCACCGGAACCGGGCGCCGTGGGCCTCGTGGGCGACGAACGGCTGTACTCCAGCCGGTCGCCGGGCCTGACGTGCCTGCGCGCGCTGGCCGCCGACACGCCGCCGACGCCCGAGGAGCCGCACAACGACTCGTCCGGCTGCAACGGCGTGACCCGGACCGCGCCCGCCGGGTTCGCACCCAGCGCCGAGATCGCCTACGACCTGGGCCGCCGGTTCGCCGCGCTGACCCACGGCGGCACCGGCGGCTGGGTGTCCGGCGGGGCGTTCGCGCTGCTCATCCACCTGCTGGCGGTGCGCGGGCGGCCGATGCGGGAAGCCGTGGACCAGGTCATCGGACGGGTGCTGCGCGACGACCCGTACACCGCGAACACCCTGAACCGGGCCGTCGTGTTCGCCGACGAGCACCGGGCGCAGGGGTTCGACTCGGTGCGGGTGGACCGGCTGGGCAGCGGCTGGACGGGACCGGAGGCGCTGGCGATCGCCGTGCACACGGTGCTGGTGTACCCGAAACGGGGCCAGTTCGTGGACGCACTGCGCGCGGCGGCCAACCATTCGGGCGGCAGCGACGCCACGGCCGCGCTGACGGGCAACATCCTGGGCGCCCTGCACGGCACCTCGGCGTTGCCGCAGGACTGGCTGGCGGGCCTGGAACTGGTGGACCTGCTCACCCGGCTGGGCGCCGACCTGGGCCGCTCGGTGACCGGGCAGGAGTTCGACTTCGCCCGCTACTCGTGACAAAGGTGAAGCCGGCCTCGGCACGCACGTTCCCGAAAGCGTGCGACCGAGGCCGGCTCTCCACGCGGTCTGCGCAGGACAACGCCCCGAGCGCGGAACCCGGCTGACCTGGCCGTGGAGCGGGAAAACCCGTGGCGGAACCGTAGCAGAGAGCATGTGAGTCATCACACCCGGGCCACCTGTTTGCCGACGCGAAGTGGTCTCGGGCACAGCGCACCCTGTGCGTCGGCTGTCGCGGACCTGTCGACTCGCTGTCGGCCGACGCACGTCGGGTGGGGGTGCCGCACCATGGGCAGGTGGACAAGGGCGCTCCGGTTCGACTGCTCGTGGTGGACGACGAGCCGCACATCGCCGACCTCGTGGCGACGGTGGCGCGGTACGAGGGTTGGCAGGCGGTGACCGCGGGCAGCGGTGAGGCGGCGTTGCGGACCGCGGCCGACTTCCACCCGGACATCGTGGTGCTCGACCTGATGCTGCCCGACCTGGACGGCTTCACCGTGCTGGACCGGCTGCGGTCGGCGGGTGCGATGGTGCCGGTGGTGTTCCTCACCGCGCGTGACGGCACCGCGGACCGGGTCGCGGGCCTGACCCGGGGCGGTGACGACTACCTGGTCAAGCCGTTCTCGGTGGAGGAGCTGATGGCCCGGCTGCGCGCCGTGCTGCGGCGGTCGACCGGGCCATCGTGGAAGCGGTCCGTGCTGGAGGTGTCCGACCTGGCCCTGGACGAGGACACCCGCGAGGTGCGGCGCGGCGGGAAGCTGGTCACCCTCACGCCGACCGAGTACGAGCTGCTGCGCTACCTGATGCGCCGCTCGCCCGCCGTGCTGACGAAGGCGCAGATCCTCGACCACGTGTGGGAGTACGACTTCGGCGGCCGGTCCAACGTGGTCGAGCTGGTCGTCTCACACCTGCGGCGCAAGCTGGACGACGGCGGCGAACCGCTGATCCACACCGTCCGCGGCGTGGGTTACGCGCTGCGGCGAGCCGCGGAGTGACGCGCCGCCGGCTGCGCCTGGGCACGCGCCTGGCGTTGGGCCTGGGCGCGTTGGCGCTGGCGGTGTTCGCGGTGGTCGGCACAGTGATGGCGCAGAGCATGCAGGCGTACCTGGAACGCAGGCTCGACGCGCAGATGAGCGACACGCAGGTCTCGCTGAAGAAGGACTTCGCCAAGAACGGCACGGTCAAGGGCAAGGCGTACGGCTGGTACTCGGTCGTCTACGACGTGCGCGACGGCGTGGCGACGCCGAAGAACCGCGACGACCTGCCCGCCGACGCGGGCGAGCTGGCCGAGGTGGCGTTGCGGGTCGGCGGGCCGGACCCCGTGTACCGGACGGACTACCTGCACGGCGACGGCACGTACCGGCTGCGCGGCTGCCGGGTGTCCGACGGCGTGGTGCTGGTCAGCGCGGCGCCGATGAACGACATCACCACCACCGTGCGGCAGCTGGTGATCGTGGAGGTGGCCGCGTTCCTGCTCGCGCTGATCGCGTTCGTGGTGATCGGGCGGGCGGTGCTGCGGCGCGGGCTGCAGCCGTTGAGCGACATGGCGCGGACCGCGCACGACATCACCTCGCACGACCTGACCGACTCGGCCCGGCTGCCGGTGCGCGCGGAAGGCGGCAACGGCGGCGTGGAGGTCGAGGAGCTGCGCACCGCGTTCAACACGATGCTGGACCACATCGACACGTCGCTGGCCGCCCGCACCGCCGCCGAGCAGCGGTTGCGCCGGTTCATCGCGGACGCCTCGCACGAGCTGCGCACGCCGTTGACGTCGATCCGGGGTTACGCGGACCTGTTCCGGTACGCGGCGGCGAACGCGCCGAAGGAACGCGAGGCGCACCTGGAGAAGCTGCGGTCGGAGGCGGCGCGGATGAGCGTGCTGCTGGACGACCTGCTGCTGCTCGCCCGGCTGGACTCGGCGGAGGTGGAGACGCCGTTGCGGCTCGCCGACGGCGACCTGGCGGCGTTGGCGCGGGAGGCGGCGGACGCGTTCCGCGCGGCCCGTCCGACGCACCCGCTCACGCTGGCCGTGCCGGACGGGCCGGTGCGGCTGGCGTTCGACCCGCTGCGGCTGCGGCAGGTGGTGGACAACCTGCTCACCAACGCCGCCGTGCACACACCGGCGGGCACGTCGGTGTCCGTCTCGGTCCTGGTGCGGGAGGCGTCGGCCGTGCTGCGGGTGGGCGACACCGGCCCCGGCATCCCGGCCGCCGACCGGTCCCGGATCTTCGACCGGTTCTACCGGGTGGACGACTCGCGCACGCGTGACCGGGGCGGCAGCGGGCTGGGGCTGGCCGTGGTGCACTCGCTGGTCGCCGCGCACGGCGGCACGGTGGAGCTGACCAGCCGGCCGGGCTCGACCGTCTTCACGGTGACCCTGCCACGGCACTAGCCGGCGTTCGAGGACTCCGCCCACAGGTCGATGCCCGAGTCGACCGCGTGCACGTCGATCTGCCCGATCTCGTCGTCGGTGAGCGGCGGGCCGTCCAGCGCGGCCACGTTGGCCTCCAGCTGGCCGACGCTGCTCGCGCCGATGAGCACCGACGTGACCCGTTCGTCGCGCAACGCCCAGGTCAGCGCGAGCTGCGCCAGCGACTGGTTGCGTGACGCCGCGATGTCGTTGAGCGCGCGCACGTGGGTCAAGGCGGCTTCGCTCAACAGGTCTTCGGACAGCGACTTGCCCTGGGTGGCGCGGGAGCCGGCCGGCACGCCGTCCAGGTACTTGTCGGTCAGCATGCCCTGCGCCAGCGGCGAGAACGCGATGCAGCCGACGCCCAGCTCACCCAGCGCGTCGAGCAGGTCCCGCTCGATCCACCGGTTGAGCATCGAGTACGACGGCTAGTGGATCAGCAGCGGCACGCCCGCCGTGCGCAGCAGTTCCGCCGCCTCACGGGTCTTGGTCGCCGAGTAGGACGAGATGCCGACGTACAGCGCCTTGCCCTGCTGCACGGCGCTGACCAGCGCGCCGACCGTCTCCTCCAGCGGGGTCTCGGGGTCGAACCGGTGCGAGTAGAAGATGTCGACGTAGTCCAGGCCGAGCCGGGACAGCGACTGGTCCAGCGAGGACAGCAGGTACTTGCGCGAGCCCCACTCGCCGTACGGCCCGGGCCACATGTCGTAGCCCGCCTTGGTGGAGATCACCAGCTCGTCCCGGAACGGCCGCAGGTCGTCGGCCACCATCCGGCCGAAGTTGACCTCGGCCGAGCCGTAGGGCGGGCCGTAGTTGTTGGCCAGGTCGAAGTGCGTCACGCCGAGGTCGAACGCACGGCGCACGATCGCGCGGCCGGACTCGTAGGGCCGGTCGTCACCGAAGTTGTGCCACAGGCCGAGCGACACGGCGGGCAGCTTGAGCCCGCTGCGCCCGCACCGCCGGTAGGTCATCCGGTCGTACCGCGAGGCGTCGGGTTGGTGGGCCACCTCACCACCTTGGCACGCCCGGCTGCCGTTTGCGCGCCGGGGAACGGGACGAAGTTGCTCTTTTCGGACCGTATTCGGCCGATCGCCCGATCATCCGCCAGGTGTGCCCGGACACCGTGGTCCGGCACCCGGACCCCTGCGTCCGGCCGTGCGAGCGGAAAGAGATCACATGCGTCACCTACTCAGACGCGGCGCGCTGTTAGCCGTCGTCGCGCTGACCGCCTCGGCCGTCCAGTCCACCTCCCCCGCGGTTGCCGCCCCTGCCGCCGCCGCACCGTGCGGTCCCCTCGACGTCGCGTTCGTCCTGGACGACACCGGCAGCATGGGCGGGGCCATCGCCAACCTGAAGACCGGCATCAACGCCATCGTCAACGACGTGGTCACCGCGTCCGGCGGCGACTACCGGCTCGGCCTGGTCACGTTCAAGGACAACGTCACCGTCCACAACAACCTCGCGCCCGGCAACGCGGCGGCGGTGACGAACTACGTCACCAACACCCTCGCCGCGAGCGCGGGCAGCGCCGAGCCGGAGGCTTCCGACGAGGCGCTGAACACGGTCGTGAACAACCTGCCCGCGGCGGGTCGCCCGCAGAACGTCGACTTCAGCGGCGCGTGGCGGTCGAACGCGATGAAGTTCGTCGTGCTGGTGACCGACGCCCGCCCCGGCGGTTTCGACAACGTGCACGCGGCCGTGGACGTGGCCAACGCCGCGCAGCGGGCGGACGACGCCCTCGCCAGGGGCATCAAGATCTCCCCGGTGTACGTGCCGACGTCGACCACGTACAGCTCGGTGATCACGCCGATCATGCAGGACTACGCCACCACGACCGGCGGGGTGTCCACCCAGACCACGTCCACCGGCGCGGGCACGGCGGACGCGATCCGCAAGCTGCTGTCGGACTGCCGGCAGACCGACGTGGTGATCCGCGACCAGGTGACCGACACGGGTGCCGAGCCCAACCCGAACGGCACCGTGTGGAACAGCCCGGACATCAAGGTCTGCCCGAGCCCGGCGGACTGCGCGGGCATCCAGCCCGTCGTCGGCGCGACGAACTTCGTGCACGTGCGGCTGAACAACGCCTCCGCCGCGAGCACCGGCACGCTCAAGGTCTACCGCACCCCCGCCGGCGGCGGCACGACGTGGAACAACGCCACCAACGGCGACTGGGTGTTCATCGGCGAGCAGTCGCTGACCGTGCCGACGGGTGGCACCGTGGCCAAGATCCCGTGGTCGAACATCCCGGGCCCCGGCCACTTCTGCCTGCTGGCGCGCTGGGTGTCGGCGACGGACCCGATGACGTTCGCCGAGGGCCCGAACACCGCTCAGAACACCAGGAACAACAACAACATCGCCTGGAAGAACCTCCAGACCGTGCGCGGGAAGGTGTTCGAGCCGGTGAGGTCCTGGTTCACCCTGGGCAACGCGACCGGGCGCGAGGTCAAGACCGACCTGGTGCTGACGGGTGAGCGGCCGGTGGCGGGCGCCGTGGTCATCGACCTCGGCCCGCGCCTGTTCGAGCGCTGGCGCGCGGGCGGCGGCCAGGCCGTCGGCGTGAAGCAGGTCGGCGAGACGGCGTTCCAGCTCGACCCGAAGCGGTCAGCGCTGCTGGGCGTGCCGCTCCTGCCGGGTGAGCGGTTCACGACGGAGCTCACCTTCACGCCCGAGGCGCCGGGCGAGTACCTGACGAACCTGGTCCAGTTCGTCGAGGGCGAGGACCACGGCGGCGTGGCCTACCGGGTCATCACCGACCGCGGCTGATCCGACGACGCGGCCCGCGCCCCCGGGCACGGGCCGCGTCCCGCTATGATCATGAAACTTCCCCGCGAGCCTGGGTTTTCCCAGGTCAGGCCGGACAGATGGAGCCGGTGGCGGGACTTGAACCCGCAACCTTTCGCTTACAAGGCGAGTGCTCTGCCAATTGAGCTACACCGGCGTGGCCAGGCGGCCTGGAACATCGTAAGCGCCCGCAAGGGGTGCTACCTGCGGCGAACGGTCTGCTCACGGTGGGCCCGCGTTGGTCCGTCCGGAGGTCGCGGGTACCGTCCGGGTGGCCCTGGGAACCCCCAAAACCGCTGGCCAGCGGTATCAACAGTATTGAACGCACGGTGATCGAGTCACCTGGTCCAGGTCCCCCGTCAAGGGGTGGTGCAGGACACAGCCTCGAATGTGACACGGTCGGGCGTGGCGGCCGGGTGAACGAGGGAGGTGGCGCCGGGTGCGGCTGTGGCGCCGGCGGTGGCAGCACACCGAGCAGGCACGACCGGTCGAGGGACCGTCCCTTCCGGACGACTCGACCGTCCACCTCGTACTCGACCTGGCGCTGCGCGTCGGCGAGGCGCAGATGGCAGGCGGGGCGGGCGCGGCCGATGTGACGGCCACCATCCTGGCGGTCACCACCGCGTACGGCCTGCCGCACACCGAGGTGGACGTGATCTACACGTCGATCACCGTCTCCTGCCACCGCGGCACGGAAGCCGCGCCCGTCACGTCGATGCGGGTGGTGCGCGGCCGCAGCGTCGACTACAGCCGGCTCGCCGCCGTGGAGGACCTGATCCGGCGGATCACCTCCGACGGCGTCACCGCGGTGGAGGCGTCGGCCGAGATCGAGCGGATCGGCCGGGCCGACCACCCGTACCCCCGCTGGGTGGCCACGCTGGCGTGGGCGGGCATGGCGGGCGCGGTGGCGTTCCTGGTCGGCGGCGGGCCGCTGCTGGCGGCCACGGCCGCCGTCGTCACGGCGCTGATCGACCGGGTCGGCCGGATCCTCAACCGGCGCTCGCTGCCGTTCTTCTTCCAGCAGGTGGTCGGCGGCGCCCTGGCCACGTCGGTCGCGGTGACGATGTACGCGACCGACCTGCTGCCGAGCGCGCGGCCGTCGTTGCTGGTGGCCACCGGGATCGTGGTGCTGCTGTCCGGCCTGTCGCTGGTCGGCACCGTGCAGGACGCCATCACCGGCTACAACGTCACGGCGGCCGGCCGCACCATGGAGGTCGCGCTGCTCACCGCGGGCCTCATCGCGGGCATCGCGCTGACGCTGCGCGCGGGCGTGCAGTTCGGCGTGCCGACCAGCATCGCCGACCCGCTGCCGCCGCTGGCCTCCGCCGTGCCGATGCAGTTCGCGGCGGGCGCGGCCACCTCCGCGTTCTTCGCCCTGGCCAGCTACGCGCCGGTGCGGGCGCTGCCGATGGCCGCCGCCGCGGGCGCGGTGGGCACGACCAGTTACGGCCTGCTCGCCCTCACCGGCACGAACTCGATCACCTGCGCGGTCGTCGCGGCCACCGTCGTCGGCTTCGTCGGCAAGATCGTCTCCCGCCGGCTGCGGACGCCGCCGCTGCTGGTCGCGGTGGCGGGCATGGTGCCGCTGCTGCCCGGCTGGACCACGTACCGGGGCCTCTACCAGCTGACCGCCGAGGGCGACCCGGCCGGCCTGTCCACGCTCGTGCTGGCCGCCGGTACCGCGCTCGCGCTCGCGAGCGGCGTCGTCCTGGGTGAACATTTGGGGCACCCGGTGCGCACCGGCCTGGGCCGACTCGCCGCCCGTTCCCGGCGCTGAGCGGCTGAACACCGTGTTTCCACGTGAGATCCGACACCTGACGGGCTTTCGTCAAGTCAACACAGTGTGACGGGAGTGACGACAGGGCATCCAACCTGGGCGTTCCCACTAACCTCGACGGTGGGCGAGACGAATCCCTTAGGAGGCGCTACCCGGTGAGCAGCATTGGCGAGAACGGCGCGGACTTCCTGGTCGTGGCCAACCGCCTACCGGTTGACCTGGAGCGCCTGCCCGACGGCACGCAGCGGTGGAAGCACAGCCCCGGTGGCCTGGTCACCGCCCTGGAGCCGTTCCTGCGCACGCACAGCGGGGCGTGGGTCGGCTGGCCCGGCATCGCCGACGCCGAGGTCGACGCGTTCGAGGAGGACGGCCTCCAGCTGCACCCCGTGGCGCTGAGCGCGGCGGAGGTCGCGGACTACTACGAGGGCTTCTCCAACGGCACGCTGTGGCCGCTCTACCACGACGTGGTCGCGCCGCCCGCCTTCCACCGGCGCTGGTGGAACGCCTACGTGCGGGTCAACCAGCGGTTCGCCGACGTGACCGCGAAGGTCGCCGCCCAGGGCGCCACCGTCTGGGTGCAGGACTACCAGCTGCAGCTCGTCCCGGCGATGCTGCGCGAACTGCGCCCCGACCTGCGCATCGGCTTCTTCCTGCACATCCCGTTCCCGCCGGTGGAGCTGTTCATGCAGCTGCCGTGGCGCACGGAGATCATCCGCGGCCTGCTGGGCGCCGACCTGGTCGGCTTCCACCGGCCCGGCGGCGCGCAGAACTTCCTCTGGCTGGCCCGCCGCCTGGTCGGCCTGGAACCGAGCCGCGGCGCGGTCGGCGTGCGCACCCGGCCCGGCGTCGTCCAGGTCGGTGACCGCACGGTGCGGGTCGGGGCATTCCCGATCTCTATCGACTCGGCGGGTCTCGACGCTCTCGCGCGGGACAAAGAAGTCCAAAAACACGCGAAACAAATTCGCGAAGACCTCGGGAATCCGAAGAAGATTCTGCTCGGGGTGGACCGCCTGGACTACACCAAGGGCATCGACGTGCGGCTGCGCGCGCTGCACGAACTCCTCGCCGACGGCCGCGTGAACCCCGGCGAGGTGACCATGATCCAGCTCGCCACGCCCAGCCGCGAACGCGTCGAGCACTACAAGCAGATGCGGGGCGAGATCGAGCAGGCCGTCGGCCGGATCAACGGCGAGTTCTCGACCGTCGGCCACCCCGTGGTCCACTACCTGCACCAATCGGTCAACCGCCGGGAGCTGACCGCGTTCATGACCGCCGCCGACGTCATGGTCGTGACTCCGGTGCGTGACGGGATGAACCTGGTGTGCAAGGAGTACGTCGCCACGCGCTACGACCTCGGCGGCGCGTTGGTGCTCTCCGAGTTCGCCGGCGCGGCGGCCGAGCTCACGAGCGCGTTCCTCGTCAACCCCCACGACTTGGACGGCGTGAAGAACGCGTTGGAAGCCGCCCTCACGCTGGATCCGGCCGAAGGCCGCCGTAGGATGCGCGCGCTGCGCCGGCAAGTCCTCACGCACGACGTCGACCGATGGGCTCGATCGTTTCTTGATGCCTTGGGCGCGCAGTCGTCGATCTGAATCAGTTCAGACCGCTGCTGCAATCAGATCACAGTTACCGACCCTTGTCCCACCGAGCATTGAGGAGGGGCGTTGACCGCCGAGGCCCTCCCCGCCGAACTTCGTCGTGCGATCGTGCAGCTGGCACGCACACCGCGCCTGCTGGTCGCCTGCGACTACGACGGGACATTGGCTCCGATCGTGGCCAACCCAGAGGACGCCCGCCCGCTGCCCGAGTCGGTGGGCGCCCTGCGCTCCCTGGCCGGTCTGCACGAGACGACGACCGCGGTGATCTCCGGGCGCGCGCTGCGCGACCTGGCGACGCTGTCGCGCCTGCCGTCCGAGGTGCACCTGGTGGGTTCGCACGGATCCGAGTTCGACGTCGGTTTCGTGCACGCGCTGGACGCGGACGCGAAACAACTGCACCGCCGCCTGGAAACCGAACTGGAAGGTGTCGTCGCCGGGGAAGAGGGCGTCGGCCTCGAGGTGAAGCCCGCGAGCATCGCGGTGCACGTGCGCCGTGCCGACCCCGCCGTGGGGAAGCGGGTTCTGGACGCCGTGCGCACCGGTCCCGCCACCTGGGACGGGGTGCAGGTCACCGAGGGCAAGGCCGTGATCGAGCTGGCCGTGGTGCAGACGGACAAGGGCCACGCCCTGGACGTCCTGCGGCACCGCGCGTCGGCGACCGCGGCCGTCTTCGTCGGTGACGACGTGACCGACGAGAAAGCGTTTGCCCGGCTGACCGGGCCCGACGTCGGCATCAAGGTCGGCGACGGCGAATCGCTGGCCGAGTACGCCGTCACCGACACCCTCGACGTGGCCACCGTGCTGGCGTTCCTGCTGGAGGAACGGCGGGCGTGGCTGCACGGCGACCAGGCCGTGCCGATCGAGCGGCTGACCATGCTCGCCAACGAGCGCTCGGTCGCGCTGCTGACCCCGGACGCCCGGCTGAACTGGCTGTGCCACCCGGAACCGGACTCGGCGGCGGTGTTCGCCGACCTGCTCGGCGGCCCGGCCGCGGGCCACTTCTCGATCAAGCCGGAGCACGGCTCGCTGCCCCTGGGCCAGCGGTACGTGCCGGGCACGATGATCGTGGAGACCCGCTGGTCACGGCTGCTGGTCACGGACTACCTGGACCACGACCTGGCCTCGCACCGCACCGACCTGGTGCGGCGCATCTCCGGCTCCACCAACGCGGTGATCACGTTCGCGCCGCGGCCGGAGTTCGGCCAGGTGCCGGTGCGGCTGCTGCGCGAGCGCGACGGCCTGCGGGTCGTCGGCACCTCCGACCCGATGGTGCTGCGCTCCCCCGGGGTCGACTGGCAGATCACCTCCGACGGCATCCAGGAGACCGCGACGGCCGTCGTGCGGCCCCGCGAGGGCGCGCCGATCCTGCTGGAGCTGCGCTGCGGCACGGACGACCTGTCCGAGGCCACGCTCGGCGAGCCGGAGCGGCGGGCGCGGGCCGGTGCGTTCTGGTCGGACTGGGCGGCGACGCTGAAGCTGCCGCCGGTCGAGTCGGACCTGGTGCTGCGGTCGGCGTTGACGTTGAAGGGCCTGGTGCACCACGACACCGGCGCGATCATGGCCGCCGCCACCACCTCGCTGCCCGAGGAGCTGGGCGGCATCCGGAACTGGGACTACCGGTACTGCTGGCTGCGTGACGCGGCGCTGACCGCCCAGGCACTGGTGTCGGTCGGGTCGCTCGGCGAGGCGGACGCGTTCCTGGGGTGGGTGCACGGGGTGCTGTCGACGCTGCCCGGCCCGGAGCGGCTGCACCCGCTGTACACGTTGCAGGGCACCATGCTGGGTGCCGAGGCCGTCATCGACACGCTGCCCGGGTACGCCGGGTCGCGGCCGGTGCGCGTGGGCAACCTCGCCAACCAGCAGGTGCAGCTGGACGTGTTCGGCCCCGTGGTGGACCTGGTCGTGCAGCTGGCCGACGCGCGCGGCTCGTTGACCGACAAGGACTGGACGATGGTGCAGGCGATGGCCGAGGCGGTCGCCCGCCGGTGGCACGAGCCCGACCACGGCATCTGGGAGGAGCGGCACGCGCCGCGCCACCACGTGTACTCGAAGGTCATGTGCTGGGTGACGCTGGACCGGGCGGTGAAGCTGGCCGAGGCGTACGGGCGCGAGATCGACCCGTCGTGGCCGGTGCTGCGCGACACCATCTCCAACGACGTGCTCAAGCACGGGTGGAGCGAGGAAGCGCAGTCGTTCACCACCGCCTACGACGGCGACGACCTGGACGCCGCGTCGCTGCACGTCGGGCTGTCGGGGTTGATCGACCCGACCGACGACCGGTTCCAGGCCACCGTGACCGCGATCGAGGCCGAGCTGCGGTCCGGGTCCACGGTGTACCGGTACCGGCGTGACGACGGCCTGCCGGGCGACGAGGGCGGCTTCCACCTGTGCGCGGCGTGGATGATCGAGTCCTACCTGCTCACCGGGCGGCGCACCGAGGCCGAGGAGCTGTTCGCGCAGATGGTGGACGCGGCCGGGCCGACCGGTCTGCTGCCCGAGGAGTACGACCCGATCGCGGAGCGCTCCCTGGGCAACCACCCGCAGGCGTACAGCCACCTGGGCCTGATCCGCTGCGCCCAGCTGCTGGCGGCCACGAAGTAGGTGTTCGTTCGGAACGGCGCCCTTTTGCTCGAAGGGGCGCCGTTCCGCTATTTCTTGAGCTTGAGCAGGTTGAGGGCCTCGTGCAGGTCGTTGGCGACCAGCGCCCGGGTGCCCTGCGGCAGCGGGCCGGCGTCCGGCGGCACGAGCGCCTTGGTGAAGCCCAGCCGGGCCGCCTCGGTGAGCCTTCGGCCGACGCCGTTGACGCGGCGCAGCTCACCCGACAGGCCGACCTCGCCGACCACCACCAAGTCGTGCGGCAGGGGCAGGTCGCTGGCCGCGGAGGCGACGGCCAGCGCCACCGCCAGGTCGACCGCGGGCTCCACGAGCCGCATGCCGCCGACGGTGGCGGTGAAGACGTCCTTGTTGCCCAGCCCGACCCGGCCGCGCTTCTCCAGCACGGCCAGGACCATCGCCAGCCGCGCCGAGTCGAGGCCGCTCACCGCGCGTCGGGGTGCGGGCAGCGCGGTCGGCGTGACCAGCGCCTGGACCTCGCCCAACATCGGCCGCTTGCCCTCCACGACGACCGTGACCGCGGTGCCGGACACCGCCTGGTCGCGGCGGTGCAGGAACAGCCCGGACGGGTCGGGCACGCCCGCGATGCCGTCGTCGCGCAACTCGAAGCAGCCGACCTCGTCCGCCGGGCCGAACCGGTTCTTCACGCCGCGGAGCAGCCGCAGGGACGAGTGCCGATCGCCCTCGAACTGCAGCACCACGTCCACCAGGTGCTCCAGCACGCGCGGCCCGGCGACCGAGCCCTCCTTGGTCACGTGGCCGACCAGCACGACCGGCAGCCCGCGCTCCTTGGCCACCGCGATCAGGCCGGACGTGACGGCGCGGACCTGGCTGACCCCGCCCGGCGCACCGTCCACCGCCGGCGAGGACATCGTCTGCACCGAGTCCACGATCAGCATGCTCGGCTTCACGGCGTCCACCTGGCCGAGGACGGCGGAGATGTCGCTCTCGGCGGCCAGGAAGATCTCGTCGTGCAGGTTCCCGGTCCGGTCCGCGCGCAACCGCACCTGCCCCGCCGACTCCTCACCGGTGACGTAGAGGCACCGGCCGACCGACAGCGCCCACTGGTGCGCGACCTCCAGCAGCAGCGTCGACTTGCCGACCCCCGGCTCGCCCGCCAGCAGCACGACCGCGCCGGGCACCAGCCCGCCGCCGAGCACCCGGTCGAGCTCCAGCACACCGGTCGACACGGCCCGCGCGGACTCGATGTCGACCTGCGCGATGGGCCGCGCCTCACTGCTCGGCGTGCCCGCGAGGAACCTGGGGGCCGCCGAGACGCCCCGCTCCTCCACCGTGCCCCAGGCCTGGCACTCCGGGCACCGCCCGACCCACTTGGCCACCTCGTGCCCGCACTCGGCACAGCGGTACGTCGGCCTGGCCACCCGTGCTGTCTTCGCCACGCCCGGAGGCTATCGGGCGCCCCCGACAAGCCGCGCGGTCGTCAGGGCGTGCGGATCTCCGGCGCCGGCCTGCCCGCGCCGACCCACTCCTCGGCGGTGATGGCCCGGTGGAACGCGGGGCCCTGGTAGTAGATCACCGGGCTGGTGGCGGACTTGTAGAAGCGGTCGTTCACGACCCGCTGCACGACCCGCGGCGTCGGGAAGGCCTGGCGCTGCCAGTCGTCGTAGGTGATCGACCGGCCGACGCCGGTGGACAGGCCCGTCATCCACATGACGTTCGGCGCCCAGGACAGCTTGAGGAAGCCCTCGTCGTAACGGGAGCCGGGGGTGCGGAAACCCGTCGCGGCCCACTCGTCGTGGGTGAGCTTGTGGACCGACCGATCCGGCGCTTCGACGAAGTTCTCGTCCGGGGCCGTGGAGAACCGGTAGAGCCAGCTGCCCGCGATCCAGCCGGTCGGGCGCGGGACGGGGCTGCCAGACGCCCGCCACTGGGACGCGTCGAGCCGGTCCCAGTCCCACGTCGCCTCCGCGTCGTCCCAGAACGTCACCGCGTAGATCGTCCAGGACCACGGGTACTGGACGTAGTCCGTCGGCGACGGCGCGGGCCGGGGGAAGCCGGCGGCCGCCCACTCCTCGGGGCTGATGGCACGGGCGACCCCGTCGTCGACGCGCCACACCGTCGGGTCGAACGGCTGGAGGTAGTACCCGTCCGGCACGGCCGCGTTCGCGGGCGCCGCCACGGCGACCACCAATCCCAGCGCTACCGCCGCACCGGCCAGCGCCGCCGTGACGCTTCTCATCGTCCGCACCGATCCGCCTTCCATCCACAGGAGCGTGTCTTCACCGCGGGAACTGTCGGACCTTCGCGGCAGAATAAAAGCAGGGGTCCCCTGGCGGGGACCCCTGCGTAGCTGTTCTTGCGGTTCGGTCAGTGCTCCGAGGGAGCGTCCTGGCGCGGTTCCGGGGAGGCGCCGATCGGCAGCTCCAAGGTCACCTCGCCCGCCTTCTCGAACAGGAACGTGACCCGGATCGTCTCGCCCGGCCGCAGCGGCTTCTTCAGCCCCTTCAGCACGATCTTCACCTTGCCGGGCTCGGTCGGGTCGACCGACGACGGCAGCTTCGTGCCGGTCGTCGGCGGGCTCGAAATGGACGTGCCGCTGCCCGTCGTGGCCGAGCCCGTCGTCGTGGTGGTCGTCGAGCCCGAACCGGACGGGGTGGTGATGGTCGTGGTCGTCGGCTCGTGGGAATCCGACGGCTCGTGAGAGTCCGACGGCGCGTGCGAGCCGGACGGCGTGGACGTCGGCTTGGTCGTCGTGGTGGCGTGGCTGCCCGCGTCGTCCTGGTCGGCACTGGCGACCACCGCGGACGCCGGTTCCAGCCGCTTGTCGCCGGTGATCTCGGCGGGCGCGGAGAACTCGCTGGTCACGCCGAGCAGCGTGTCCACGGCGGTGCCGTTGTTGGCGATCACGACCACGATGGGCGCGTCGTCGCCCTCCTCGTAGGAGCCGTGGGCCACCGGGAACAGGAACTGCGCGTCACGGACGGCGATGTCTCCCACCTGCCCGCTGGCCCCGTTGACGACGGCCACCTGCGTGTCCGTCTGCGTGACCTGACCTGCGCTGCAACCTGCGGCGGCCAAGCCGAGGCCAGTCGCCAGGGCGGCCACGACGGCCAGGCGGCGCGGCGCTGGGGACTTCTGGAGTGCGCGACCCACGGCTGCTCGGATCCTTCCCGGTGTGCTGACGAGGCGGGTCGTACCCGGTAGTAACGGGTTCGACCACCAGTCCAGGAGCCTAACGGGGTGTCCTCGGACCTGCGGCATGTGGTGTCCCACAGCGGTCCCGCGGCCGTCCCGGAGCCGTCCCTGGGCCGTCCCGCAGCGGCCCGCGAGCCTCCCGCGCACGTCCACAGTGGAGCAAGATCCACCTCGGGTGTTGCATGCGACCGGGTGATTTGTCAACCCCCCACGCGGCCCTGACCAGCGCTAACTGATCTCAACAGGCCGATGAGGGGATTGCTCGGCGTGTTAGGATGGGGTTAGCGAAAGGGGCAGAGGACACATGGTTTTCAAGGTCGGAGAGACCGTCGTCTACCCGCACCACGGTGCCGCTCTCATCGAAGCAATCGAGACCCGTGTGATCAAGGGCGAGGAGAAGAAGTACCTCGTCCTCAAGGTTGCCCAGGGCGACCTCACGGTTCGCGTCCCCGCCGACAACGCCGAGATCGTGGGCGTTCGTGACGTCGTCGGCCAGGAGGGTCTTGACAAGGTCTTCGAGGTCTTGCGTGCTCCCCACACGGAGGAGCCGACCAACTGGTCCCGGCGGTACAAGGCCAACCTCGAGAAGCTCGCGTCCGGTGACGTGAACAAGGTGGCCGAAGTGGTGCGCGACCTCTGGCGGCGCGAGAAGGATCGCGGACTGTCCGCAGGTGAGAAGCGGATGCTGGCGAAGGCTCGACAGATACTGGTTAGCGAACTGGCGCTGGCCGAGGGCACCGACGAGGACAAGGCTGAGGTCCTCCTCGACGAGGTCCTGGCTACCGCGTCCTGATCGTTCCACCCGAAAAAACGGAAACCGCGAACATGGGTGTGGTCGCGCTCGTGCCCGCGGCGGGCCGGGGTGAGCGGTTGGGCTATGGCATGCCCAAGGCGCTCGTGCCGGTCGACGGCGTTCCGCTGCTCGTGCGTGCGGTGCGCGGCCTGTTCGACTCCGGTCGCGTGCGGCACGTCGTCATCGCCGCGCCGCCATCAGATGTGGACGTTGTGAACA
Organism: Saccharothrix sp. CB00851; assembly: GCF_001905065.1. Classification (NCBI taxonomy): domain Bacteria; kingdom Bacillati; phylum Actinomycetota; class Actinomycetes; order Pseudonocardiales; family Pseudonocardiaceae; genus Saccharothrix; species Saccharothrix sp. CB00851. Next base: position 131,064 of record NZ_LWLC01000004.1, on the reverse strand, counting down.
CCGTCACCGCCCCGTTGGCCCCAGCCGACGGGGCGGTGCACGTCGTGGCCGGTGGCGCCGAGAGGTCGGACTCGGTGCGCCTGGCCCTAACGTACGCCTTGCGTGAGATCGCCGACACTTCGATCGTGCTCGTTCACGACGCGGCCCGCGCGTTCACCCCGGCGGCCGTGGTGCGGGCCGTCGTGGACGCCGTCGCCGCGGGTCACCCGGCTGTCATCCCGGTGCTGCCGGTCGTGGACACGGTCAAGCAGGTCGACGCCGACGGCGTGGTGGTCGCCACACCGGACCGCGCGGCGCTGCGGGTTGTGCAGACACCCCAGGGCTTCGACGCGGCCGTGCTGCTGCGCGCGCACGCCGCCGCCCAAGCGGCCGGCTCGGGTGCGACGGACGACGCGGGCCTGGTCGAACGGCTCGGTGTGCCGGTCGTCACCGTCCCCGGTCACGCCGACGCCATGAAGATCACCACGAAGTTCGACCTGGCGGTGGCCGAGGCGCTGCTGGTCGGCACCGGAGGAGCGGCGTGATACCCAGGGTGGGCATCGGCACGGACGTCCACCAGGTCGAACCGGGCCGCGAGTGCTGGCTGGCGGGCCTGCGCTGGGACGGCGCCGACGGGTGCGCCGGCCACTCGGACGGTGACGTGGCCGCGCACGCGCTGTGCGACGCGTTGCTGTCCGCCGCGGGCCTGGGCGACCTGGGCGCGGTGTTCGGCACGAGCGACCCGCGCTGGTCCGGGCGGCACGGGGTGGAGTTCCTGGCCGAGGCGCGGCGCCTGGTCGAGGAGGCCGGCTACCAGGTCGGCAACGCCGCGGTGCAGGTCATCGGCAACGCGCCGAAGATCGGCAAGCGCCGGGCCGAGGCGCAGCGGGTGCTGTCCGAGGCGGTCGGCGGCCCGGTGTCGGTCAGCGGCACGACCACCGACGGCCTGGGCCTGACCGGGCGCGGCGAGGGCATCGCCGCCGTGGCGACCGCGTTGATCGTCCCGCTGGGTTGATCCCGCGGCCGGGTTGATCGTCCCGCTAGCCTGAGCCGCATGGCGGTCACCCTCAGCGAGTCGACGCGGGCCCTGGTCGACGGGCGGAACTACTCGGTCCTGGCCACGCTCAACCCGGACGGCAGCCCGCAGACATCGGTGGTGTGGGTCACCCGCGACGGTGACGACCTGCTGTTCTCGACGCTGCGCGACCGGGCGAAGGAGCGCAACCTGCGCCGTGACCCGCGGGCCAGCGTGAGCGTGTGGAGCACCGCCGACCCGGAGGTGTACGCGGAGGTGCGCGGCACCGTGACGATCGTCGAGGACACCGACCGTGCCTTGGTGAAAGCGCTGTCGCACAAGTACACCGGTGAGGACTTCCCCGCCGACGCGCCCGGCAAGGTCCGCGTGGTGCTGCGGCTCACGCCGACGAAGGTCACCGGCAACGCCGCCTGACGGCCGGGGCGGGCGGTGCGCGCTACTCCGGTCTGGTGAGGCTGCTCTCGGTCTGCGGGATACCCGAGACCTCCGATGTCCGGACCACGTAACGTGCGTTATGTGACGATCCGCGCCGTGCTCTTCGACTTCTCCGGCACCCTGTTCCGCTTGGAGCACGACTCGCTGGCCGCCCACGCCGAGCTGATGCGCGCGCTCACCGCGCCCGTCGGCCTGGCGGACGGGCTGGACATCGACCCGGCGCAGTGGGAACGCCGTGACCTCGACCCCGACGCCCACCGCGAGATGCACCTCGCGGTGCTCGCGAAGGCGGGCGCGAAGGACCCGGGGAGGTTCTACGCCGACCTGTGCAGCCCGCCGTTCTGGCAGGCCTACCCGGACACCGCGCAGGCGCTGGGCACCGAGGTGCCGACCGCGGTGGTGAGCAACATCGCCTGGGACATCCGCACCGTTTTCGCACGTCACGGCGTCGAGAACCGGGTGGACGAGTTCGTGCTCTCCTACCAGGAGGGCTTCGTCAAGCCGGACCCGAAGATCTTCCGCATCGCCTGCGACCGGCTCGGCGTGCACCCCAGCGAGGCGCTCATGATCGGTGACAGCACCGAGGCCGACGGCGGCGCGGCGGCGATCGGGTGCCAGGTGGAGATCGTCGAGCCGCTGCCGACCGGCAGCCGGCCGGACGCGCTGCTGCAGGTGCTCCGCAAGCACATCTGACCGGGCGATTCAACCCCGTCCGGCCACCGCCCGTACCATCTCCACGTGAGCCTCCACCTCTTCGACACCGCGACCCGGTCCATGCGGGAGTTCGTCCCGCAGGTCAGCGGAACGGCGTCGATCTACGTCTGTGGGGCCACGGTGCAGGGCGTTCCGCACATCGGGCACGTGCGCAGCGGCCTCAACTTCGACGTGCTGCGGCGCTGGCTGGGCCGGGACGGCTCGACCGTGCTGCTGGTGCGCAACGTCACCGACATCGACGACAAGATCCTCACCAAGGCGGCCGAGAACGAGGCCGAGTGGTGGGAGTGGGCCTACCTCAACGAGCGGGCGTTCGACAACGCCTACGACGCGCTGGGCTGCCTGCCCGCGTCGTACTCCCCGCGCGCGACGGGCCACGTCACGCAGATGGTCGAGCTGATGGAACGGCTGGTCGAGAAGGGCCACGCGTACGCATCCGACGGTGACGTGTACTTCTCGGTGACGTCGTTCCCCGAGTACGGCGCCCTGTCCGGGCAGAAGCTGGACGAGGTGCACCAAGGCGAGTCCGCCGCGACGGGCAAGCGCGACGCGCGGGACTTCACGCTGTGGAAGGCGGCGAAGCCGGGCGAGCCGTCGTGGCCGACGCCGTGGGGTCCGGGCAGGCCGGGCTGGCACCTGGAGTGCTCGGCGATGGCGACCGCGTACCTGGGCGGCACGTTCGACATCCACGGCGGCGGCATCGACCTGATCTTCCCGCACCACGAGAACGAGCAGGCGCAGTCGCGTGCGGCGGGCGACGGGTTCGCCCGGTACTGGATGCACAACGCCTGGGTGACCATGGGCGGCGAGAAGATGGCCAAGTCGCTCGGCAACACGGTGTCCATCCCGGCGATGCTGGAGCGCGTCCGGGCGCCCGAGCTGCGGTACTACCTGGTCGGCCCGCACTACCGGTCGCACATCGAGTACTCACCCGAGGCGTTGGACGAGTCGGTGTCGGCGTACCGGCGGATCGAGTCGTTCCTGCGGCGCGTGGTCGAGCGCACCGGTGTCGTCGGCGCGGACGGTGAGCTGTCGCCCGCGTTCGTGGCCTCGATGGACGACGACATGGGCACGCCCGGCGCGTTGGCCGCGATCCACAAGCGGCTGCGTGAGGGCAACACGGCCCTGGAGTCCGGTGACGACCTGGGGGCGCGTGCCGCCGCCGAGTCGGTGCGGGCGATGACCGGCGTGCTCGGGTTGGACCCGCTGTCACCGCAGTGGCACGACGCCGCGGCGGGTGGCGCGGGCAGGCACGCGTTGGGCGTGCTGGTGGAGCGGCTGCTGGAAGAGCGGTCGCAGGCCCGCAAGGACAGGGACTTCGCGCGCGCGGACGCGCTGCGCGATCACCTGCTGCTGGCCGGTATCGCCGTCGAGGACACCCCCGACGGTCCGTTGTGGACGTTGAAGGACGACTGAGCTCGTGGCTGGTAACTCCAAGCGCCGGGGCGCCATGCGCAACCCCGGTTCCAAGAAGGGCGCGGTCGTCGGTTCCGGCGGGCAGAAGTCGAAGGGCCTGCAGGGCAAGGGCCCCACGCCGAAGGCGACCGACCGACCGAACCACCCCGCGTACAAGCGGGCGAACGCGGCGGCGAAGGCCGAACAGGTCCGCGCGCAGCGGCGCAAGGCGGCCGAGAACGGCCCGGAGACCGTGGCCGGGCGCAACCCGGTGGTCGAGTGCCTGCGGGCCGGGATCCCGGCGACGGCGCTGTACGTGGCGCTGGGCATCGACGCCGACGACCGGGTCGCCGAGGCCGTGCAGCTGGCGGCGACGCGCGGCATCTCGGTGCTGGAGGTGCAGCGCGGTGAGCTGGACCGGATCACCGGCGGCGCGATGCACCAGGGGCTCGGGCTGCAGGTGCCGCCGTACGAGTACGCCGAGCCGCGTGAGCTGCTCAAGATCGCGAACGCGTCCGGCACGCCGCCGTTGCTGGTGGCGTTGGACGGGGTGACCGATCCGCGCAACCTCGGCGCCGTGGTGCGGTCCGCGGCCGCGTTCGGTGCGCACGGGATCGTGCTGCCGCAGCGCCGTTCGGCGGGGATCACCGCGGTGGCGTGGCGGACCAGTGCCGGCACGGCGGCCAGGATGCCGATCGCGGTGGCGACCAACCTGACCCGCCAGCTCAAGGAGTGGGCCGAGGCCGGGCTGATGATCGTCGGGCTGGACGCGGACGGTGACGTGGACGTGGACGGTCTGGACCTGGCCACCGGCCCGCTGGTCGTCGTGGTCGGTTCGGAGGGCCGTGGGTTGTCGCGGCTGGTGAAGGAGACCTGCGACCAGACGGTGTCCATCCCGATGGCCGCCGGCGTCGAGTCCCTGAACGCCTCCGTCGCCGCCGGTGTGGTGCTGGCCGAGATCGCCCGTCGGCGCCGGCTGGACGTTCGCGGAACCTGAACGTTGAACTCAGGGGTCCTGAACGTAGGACACGCGCGACCTGAACGTAGGACACGCGCGATCTGAACGTAGGACACGCGGGACGTGGGCGTTGGGCTCTCGGCGGGTGTGAGGTGGGACGGTTTGTCGGTGATCCGCTCCGCGACCGCGTGACCGGCGGATAAGGTCTGCGGCGATGTCCTTCGCCAGCCCGTTGTTCCTGTGGTTCTTCCTGCCGGTCGTGCTCACGACCGTCCTCGTCACGCCCAGGAACTGGCGCAACGGCGTGGTCGCCGTGGCGAGCCTGCTGTTCTACGTCTCCGGAGCGGGCGGGACGACGCTCCTGCTGCTGGTCTGCATGGTGGGCAACTACCTCGCCGGACGACGCCTGGAGCCGGGCGCCCCGGGCGACCGCAGGCTGGTCCTGGTCGGCTCGATCGCGCTCAACCTGGCCGTCCTGCTGATCTGGAAGTACGCCGGGTTCGCCACCCAGCAGCTGCACGACATCGCCGCCGTCGTCGGCGCGGACCTGCCGGTGATCCAGCTGGCCCTGCCGATCGGCATCTCGTTCTACACGTTCCACCACATCTCGTACGTGGTCGACGTGTACCGCGGCGAACGGCCGGCGCTGCGCGAGCCGGTCGCGTTCGTCACCTACATCGCGATGTTCCCGCAACTCGTGGCGGGCCCCATCGTCCGCTTCCGCGAGATCGCCGACCAGCTGCCCCAGCCGCGCCTGCACCGCTGGGACGACATCGCGGCGGGCTTCCCCCGGTTCGCCCTCGGCCTGTGCAAGAAGGTGATCATCGCCGACTCGCTCGCGCCGATGGTCGACGCCTGCTTCGCCACCCCGGCCGACGAGATGACCACGTCGATCGCCTGGCTCGGCGCGATCGGCTACACGCTGCAGCTCTACTTCGACTTCTCCGGCTACTCCGACATGGCCATCGGCCTGGGCCGCATGCTCGGCTTCCGGCTGCCGGAGAACTTCGCCCGCCCGTACTCCTCGGTCACCGTCACCGAGTTCTGGCGCCGCTGGCACATGTCGCTGTCGCGCTGGTTCCGCGACTACGTCTACATCCCGCTCGGCGGCAACCGCGGCGGCGTGCTGCAGACCTACCGGAACCTGTCGATCGTTTTCGTGCTCACCGGTTTCTGGCACGGCGCCAACTGGACGTTCCTGGTGTGGGGTTTGTTCCACGGCGGCCTGCTCGTCCTGGAGCGCCGTTTCGGCTGGGATTCCGCCCCGCCCGCCACCCGCAGCCGAATTGCCCGCCGGGTGTTGACCATGCTGCTGGTGGTAATCGGCTGGGTGTTCTTCCGCTCCGCCGATCTCGGTACGGCGTTCACGATCATCGGGCACATGTTGTTGCCGGATTTCAGTGGCTTGACCGAAGCGGTCGCCGCCGCGGCGACCAATCAGCGCATTGTGCTGCTGCTGCTCGCGCTGGCAATTGTCGCAATGCCCGACCACCCGGTGACCGGGCCTTACCTGGAGTCTTCCCGGGACAAGATCGCCACCGCGGCGAGGGTCTCGCTGATGACCGTGGGCGTGGCCTACGCGGCGATCCTGGTCGCCAGCGGTACGTTCAGCCCGTTCCTCTACTACCAGTTCTGAAGATCCACCAGCCGGCCGCTTTCCACAATTGACCGGTCAACCGACGCCGGCCGCGAGGGCGACCGCAGGAACGCGCTGGCCCGGTCGGACCAGCCCACCCGGTGCTCAATGGAGGTCCTGGTCGACGTAGGGTAGGCGAGGGTTGCTCACGCCGTGTCACCTACCGTCAACTGTCAAGAATAAGTGGCCGATTTTTCGCCGTTGTAACTACTTTATGTAACCGACCTGCTCCGTTCGGGTACACAGTGTGGTAGGACAGAGATTGCACATCCGGCAGCTTCTACCGTGCTAACCGAGGGAATTGTTACTTCGGGTGGGGGTAACGTGACTCACTCATCGGGGCCGACCAACCTGGGGGAGTTGTGACTTCCGGGGGGACCATCCGCGCGCTCGTGGGCAACCGCGAGTTCCGCGGCATGTGGATCGGCTCGACGGTGTCCACCGCGGGCGACCAACTCGCCGCGGTCGCGCTCTCCCTCCTGGTGTTCGAGCGCACCCAGTCGCCCGCCTGGACCGCCCTCACCTGGTCGTTGACGCTGTTCCCGCCGCTGGTGTCCGGCCCGCTGCTGGGCTGGGTCGCGGACCGGTTCCCCCGCCGCACGGTGATGGTGTGGTGCGCGTGGCTGCAAGCCGTCCTGGTCGGCCTGATGGCCATTCCCGGCGCGCCGCTGTGGCTGATGATCGTGCTGCTGGTCGTCGTGCTGATGATCTCGTCGCCGTTCCTGGCCGCCCAGGAGGCGAGCCTGCCCCACGTGCTGCCGGACAAGCGCTACGACGACGGCGTGGCGCTGTTCGGCACGTCGGTGGACGTCGCCCAGATGGCCGGCCTCGCCGCGGCGGGCTTCCTGGTCACCGGCTGGGGTGCCAACGTCGCCCTGGCCATCGACGCGGCCTCGTTCGTGTGGGTGGCGATCCTGGTGCAGCTGTCGGTCAAGCACCGGCCGGCGGCCGACCCGCGCGGCGCCAAGCGCGATCCCGAAGGTCCCAAGGGAGCGTTCACGCTCCTGGTCACCGAACCCCGGCTGCGCAGCCTGATGGGCATGCGCCTGCTGGCCGGCCTCGCCATGGTCCCGGAGGGACTCGCCGTGCCCCTGGCGGCGAGTCTGGACGCGGTGTGGGCCGTCGGCCTGATCCTGGCCATCGAGCCCGCCGCCAACGTCCTCGGCGTGGCCGTGCTGTTCCGGGTGGTGCGTGATCCCGCGAAACGCGAGCGGCTGATCGGCCCGCTCGCCATACTGTCCCTGGCCCCACTGGTCATGTTCGCGTTGAACCCGAACCTGACCTGGACCATCGTTCTACTGGTGATCGCCGGTATGGCCGGTGCGTACCACACGCCCGCACGTTCGGCGTGGATGCGCATCCTGCCGGACGCCTACCGCGGTCGCGCGTACGGCATCGGCCGTGCCGCTCTGCGCTCGTCGCAGGGCGGCGGGATGGCACTGGCCGGTGTCGTGGCGCACTCGATCGGCTCGGTGACCGCGACCATCGCGGGTGCAGGCGGCATCGGACTACTGCTGGCCACCCAGGCGACCGTAGCCTGGCGACGGGCCCGCACCCGGAACGATCCGAAGGCGGTGGCGATCTGAAACGGACTCATCACATATCGCGATTGTCAAACATGAAGGACCCCTCGGCTGCGGCCCGCTAGCCCGCGGGCACGTACGGTGAACATTCGGTCCGGGATGGAGGGAGCGGCTCACATGTCGCGGTTGCGCATGGCGAACACCTCCTCAGTGCGCATCTCGGGCACGGACGTGCCGCTGCGAACGGCGTTCGCCACGCGGCGCCGGGCAGAGGGTAGGGGGTCGTGGTGAAGAACAGTTTGACTGACCAGAAGGCATCTGCGGCAGTCGGCCGGCCCTCGATTCGCAACTGGGATCTGTGGTCGTTGCGACCGGCCGCGCTGCTGTACTTCCTCTTCATCGAATCGGCGGTAGCCGCCGCCGCCATTTGGCTGCTCACCGGCCTCGACTCGGTCTCGAACGCGGACTGGCTGCGATTCGGCGCGGTCATGTTCGCCATCACCGTGCACCTGATGATCGTCCGGCGGGCCGAGGAGTCGCGCCGCAACGAGTCGGCCGGGCCGCACATCGACCTCACGTCGGTCTGGACGTTCGCCGCCGCCATCGCGCTGCCGGGTGCGCTGGCCGTGCTCGCCACGATCTGGATGCGGATCCTGATCCAGCCGATCGCGCGCCGCCAGCCGTACCGGTTCGTGTTCAGCTCCGCGAGCATCCTCGGCGGCACCATGCTGGCCTGGGCCGTGGTGCACCTGTCCGGGACGTCGCTGCTGGCGACCGGCAGCATCCCGACCGACCTGGGCCTGGTGCTCGTGCTCATCGTGGCCGGGGTGGTCAACTGGGGCGCGCAGGGCATGAACATCGCCGTCGCGCTGAAGATCGTCACCCCGCACACCCGCATCCAGGAGTTCCTCGGCTCCCGGGCGGACAACATGCTGGAGCTGAGCACGCTCGGCGCGGGCGCCATGCTCGGCATGCTGATGACGACCCACTGGGTCGGCCCGCTGCTGCTGGTGTGCCCGGTGATCCTGGTCAACGCGCTGCTCTACCACGCCGCGCAGCGGCGGGCGCACCTCGAACGGCTGCTGCGCGAGCAGGAGCAGCTGCAGGCGCGGCTGGCCGAGGACGCGCACACCGACTACCGGACCGGGCTGCTCAACACCAACGGCCTGGCCGAATACGCGGGCAGGCTCACCGACCGGTGCCGGCTGGACAACCAGCCGGTGACCGTGCTGGCCATCGACCTGGACCACTTCAAGCGGATCAACGACACCTGGGGCCACCCGGCGGGCAACGCCGTGCTGGCCGAGGTCGGCCGGATCCTGCGGGAGAAGCTGCGGCCGGGTGACGTGGCCGGGCGGGACGGCGGCGAGGAGTTCGTCGTGGTGCTCGCCGACACCGGCCTGGCCCAGGGCACCGCCATCGCCGAACGGGTGCGCGAGGCGATCGGCGAGATGTCCGTGGTGACCACCGACAAGCACCGCAACACCGTGACGCTGCGCGGCCGGAACCTGCCGTTGACGCCGGAGGGGCCGGAGGTGCGCGCCATCTCGGCGTCCATCGGCGTGGCCGTGCTTCCGGACAACGGTGACTGCCTGCAGGACGCGCAGCACTGCGCGGACGCCGCGCTCTACGCGGCCAAGGAGAACGGGCGCAACCAGGTGCGGGTCGCCGCCGGCGAGATCCGGCTGCTGCCGGCGCCCCGGGTCGACCAGCCGGTGGACGGTGCCGCGGACCAGCAGCAGGCCGCCGGCGTCACCCGCACCGCGTAAGACACCTCGACAACCCTCGCGATCACCAAGAGCGGCCGGCACAGGACCGGGCCGGCCGACCGGCGCGCGGGCCCGGCGGCGCGGGGCACGACCGGCCACCCCACCGCGGTCGCGGTGGTGGGCCGATGTGGTCGTCGTGCTGCGCATGGCACCGTCGTCTCCGCGCGGCCCGCGTCCCGCGACCGGGCCTCCGGTGGCCCCCTACGACCGCTTACCCACTTCCCACGGCTCCTAAACGCGCTACCGGGCCCTTTGCCGGTTGCCGCCGGCCAGGCGGCACACCAGGTAGATCAGGAAGGACACGGCGGTCACGAACACGCTCACCGGCATGCCGAGGACCAGCGACAGCGCCATGCCGACCAGCGCGGACACCTCCGCGAACACGACGGCGAGCACGGTCGCCCGCACCGGGCTCGCGGTGATCCGCACGGCCGCCGCGCCGGGAGTGATCATCAGCGACAGGACGAGGAGCGCGCCGACGATCTGCACGCTCAACGCCGTGGCCACGCCCACCAGGACGGCGAAGACGACTGCCAGCCCGCGCACCGGGACACCGCGCGCGACGGCCACGGCCGGGTCCACGCTGGCGAACAGCAGCGGCCGCCAGGTGAACGCCAGCACGGCCAGCACCGCGACCGACGCGCTGACCAGCAGCCACAGGTCCGTCGAACCGATGCTGACGACCTGGCCCACGAGCAGGCCGAACTTGTTGGCCGTCCGCTCCGTGTTCAGGTGGAGGAACAGCACGCCCAGTCCGAGCCCGAAGGCGAGGATCGCGCCGATCACCGAGTCGCGGTCGGAGTCTCGCCTGCTCAGCAGGCCCAGCAACAGCGCGGCGACCAGCGAGCCGACCAACGCGCCGTACCCGACTCCGACGCCGATCAGCAGGGCCGCCGCACCACCGGTGAACGCGAGTTCGCTCGTGCCGTGCACGGCGAACGCCATCTTGCGGGTCACCACCAGCGGCCCGAGCACCCCGGCGAGCAGGCCGAGGACGGCGCCGGCAACGAGCATGTCGCGCACGAAGTCGTATCGCAGCAGTTCGACCACCTGCTGCCAGGTCAGCACGTCCACCGTCAGCTCTCACCCACGACGTGGTGCGGTTCGTCCTCGCACACGTGCTGCGCCCCGACGACGTGGATCTGGTCACGCACGCGCACCACTTCGACGTTCGTGCGGTACAACTCGCTCAGCGTGCGCGAGGTCATCACCTCGGCGGGCGCGCCGATCCGGAACCGCCCCTCGACCAGGTACAACACCCGGTCGACCAGCGGCAGGACCGGGTTGATCTCGTGGGTCACGAACAGCACGGCCGTGCCCGCGTCCCGGCGCCGGGCGTCGATCAGGTCGCTGACCACGCGCTGGTGGTGCAGGTCGAGCGAGAGCAGCGGCTCGTCGCACAGCAGCACCTCGGGGTCGCCGACCAGGGCCTGCGCCACCCGGAGCCGCTGCTGCTCGCCGCCGGACAGCAGGCCGACCGGCTCGTCGGCGTACCGGGTGGCGCCCACCGCCGCCAGCGCCGCGTCGACGCGCTCGCGACGCGGGCGGCGCCCGCGCATCCCCATGCCCCAGTTGTGGCCGTCCAAGCCGAGGCCCACGAGGTCACGACCGCGCAGGGTCAGCGTGTCGTCGACGGCCCGCTGCTGCGGGATGTAGCCGATGCGGCGGTTGCCGCCGGAGACGCGCACGGTCCCGCCGGACAGCTTCTGGAGCCCGAGCAACACCCGGATGAGGGACGTCTTGCCGGAGCCGTTCGGGCCGAGCACCGCGACGAACTCGCCGGGGGCGACGTCCAGGTCGAGCCCGTCCCACAGCACGCGGTCGCCGTACGCGAGCCGCGCGCCGCGGAGGGACACCGCGGATCGCGTGTCCGTGAGCTGAGCGGTCATGCGCCGAGCGCCCCCACCAGGACGTCCACCTGCTTGGTCATCCACTCAAGGTAGCCGGTCGCGCCCTCGGGCAGGGTCTCGGTCACCTCGACGACGCCGACACCCGCCGCGCGGGCGGTGTGCAGCACCTCGCCGGTGGCCGCGTTGCCGGTCTGGGCGTTGTTGACGACGGCGGCGACCTGCTTGCCCTCGACCAGGGTGAGCGCTTCCGCGAGCGCGACGGCGGGCACGTCGGTCTCGTTCTCCACCGCCTCGGCGAACGCCTCGGGCGTCGCGTCCTCCACGCCGGCGGCGTCGAGCAGGTAGTGGGCGACGGCCTCCGTGGCCAGCACCTTCTTGCCCGCACCCCGGCCCTTGACCTTGTCCTCCAGGGCTTGGACGCCGTCGGTGAAGGTCTTGGCGTTGGCCTCGAACGTCGACTTCTTGTCCGGCGCGATGGCGCCGAGGTCGACGGCGGCCTGGTCGGCGACCTTGCGAACGGTCTCGAAGTCGTACCAGACGTGCTCGTTGACGGCGTGGTCGTGGCCCTCTTCGTTCTCGGCGTGACCCTCCTCGCCCTCGGCGTGGCCGTCCGGCTCGGCGGAGGTCTCGGGCGCGTCGTGACCGGAGGCCTTGCCGGAGATCGGGAAGGCCTCGATCTTCTTGGCGGCCTCGGTCTCGGGGCCGAGCAGCTTGGCGAAGAAGTCGTCGTAGCCGCCGCCGTTGAAGATGACCAGCTTCGCGTCGCGCACCGTGGCCAGGTCGGACGGGGTGCTCTCGTAGGAGTGCGGGTCACCGGAGGGGTCGTCGATGATCGAGGTGACCTGCACGGCGTCGCCGCCGACGGCCTGGACCACGCTGCCCCACACGTTCGTGGAGGCGACGACCTTGATCTTGCCGTCGTCGTTCGCGGCGGGGGTGTCCTGGGCCCCGCAGGCGGTGAGGGCGACGGCGGTCGCGGCGGCCACCGCGCCGAGCAACGCGTTGCGGACAGTCATCAGAGCACTCCTCGACAGGCGGATCAGCAGGCGATGGAAACCGTTGTCGAGTTCAGTTTAGAACGCTCCGCTACCGAAACGCCCACCGACCGGGTGTTTTGCACACCACAGGGGCCACCTCCGTCGAAACGGAAGGTGGCCCCGGTGGTGGTCGGACGTCAGTCGGTCAGGCGGTAGCCGGACTCGGGGTGGAACACGTGGACCTCGCCGGCGTCACGCACGGCGATCTTGACGGTCTGGCCCAGGGTGGGCGGCGTGCGGCCGTCGACGCGGACCACGAACCGCTCGGGCACGTCGCCGATGCGGACCGAGCCGTGCATGAGCGCGTCCGCGCCCAGCTCCTCGACCAGCTCGACGGTCATCTCCATGCCCTGCTCGGACGAGCTGACCAGGGCCAGCGACTCGGGCCGGATGCCGAAGGTCACCTCGGACAGGCCCTCGCCCGCCGCCTTGTCCAGCACCTTGCGCTCCAGCGGCACCACGATGCCGTCGAGCTTCGCGCCCTCCGACGTCAGCGGCACGGTCTTGAGGTTCATCGCGGGCGAGCCCATGAAGCCGGCGACGAACGCGTTGGCCGGCTTGTCGTACAGCGCGCGCGGGGTGTCGCACTGCTGGAGCAGGCCGTCCTTGAGCACGGCGACCCGGTGACCCATGGTCATGGCCTCGACCTGGTCGTGCGTGACGTAGATCGTGGTCGTGCCCAGGCGCGCCTGGAGGGCGGCGATGTTCGCGCGGGTCTCCACGCGCAGCTTCGCGTCGAGGTTCGACAGCGGCTCGTCCATGAGGAACACGGAGGGCTCGCGGACGATCGCGCGGCCCATCGCGACGCGCTGGCGCTGACCGCCGGAGAGCGCCTTCGGCTTGCGCTCGAGGTACTTCTCGAGGTCGAGCATCTTGGCCGCTTCCAAGACCTTCTGCTTGATCTCGGCCTTGTTGACGCCGCGCAGCTTGAGCGCGAAGCCCATGTTCTCGGCGACCGTCATGTGCGGGTACAGCGCGTAGGACTGGAACACCATCGCGATGTCACGGCCCTTGGGCGGGACGTTGGTGACGTCCTTGCCGCCGATGTGGATGGCGCCCTCGTCGATGTCCTCCAGACCCGCGAGCATCCGCAGCGCGGTGGACTTGCCGGAGCCGGACGGACCGACCAGCACCAGGAACTCGCCGTCGGTGACGTCCAACGACAACTCGTCGACCGCGCGGACCGGCGGGTTGCCGGAGAAGATCCGCGAAGCCTTGACGTAGGCGACCTCAGCCATGCCACGCACCTTTCACTACCCGAGCTTTGCCGCAACGCTAGGGATTGCAAGCGCTTACGGGAACGGGTGAATTGGTCTAATTCCGCATCGGTTCAGCCGCCCGGACCAGCCGACCGCAGCGCCGCCGGGCCGGGTCCGACCTACCGCCCCACCGGGTCCAGTGGGGCGGCGATCACCCGATCGAGGTGGCCCGCCCAGGCCTTTGACCAGCGGTATTGCCAGTGGCGAGCGGTGTGCCGGCTCCCTAGCCTCTGCGCTGTGAAGGTCATCAGCCAACAGGAGTTCGACGACACCCTCACCGAGGTGCTGGAAGCCGTCGAGGCGGGCGAGACGTACCAAGTCACCCAAGACGGCAGGGTGGTCTTCGAACTGCGCCTGCCACCACCCCCACAGAACTTGACCACCGCCGAGGTGATCGAACTGGTGAAGGACCTGCCGCCGGTGGACTACGCGAAGATGCGGGCGGACATCGACGAGTTCTTCGGCGACGAGGACCGCATCGGCGACGACGACCCGTGGGAACGCCGCCGTGGGTGAGCTTCGGCCAGGCGGGGTGCTCGACACCGATGTCTTTCGTCAGGCGTCCACCCGGTACGGCAGCCTCATCAGGCTGACGATCGGTCTGATCGGAAGGGCCTCCGCGACGAGGCGGAGGCCCTCCGCGGCGTCAGCCCTTGACCGCGCCCGACGACAGGCCCGTCACCAGGAACTTCTGCACCAGGTAGAACACGACGATCGCGGGGATGGCGACCAGGATCGAGGCGGCTGCCAGGTGGCCCCACTCGGTCCGGTTCTGCTGGACGAACACCTGCAGGCCGACCGCCAGCGTCTTCGACTCGTCCGCCGCCGACAGGAACGCCGACGCGAACGCCACCTCGCCCCACGCCGTCAGGAACGCGTAGAACGACGTCACGGCCAGACCCGGCCGGGCCAGGGGCAGCACCAGCCGCCAGAACACGCCGAACGGCGACAGGCCGTCCACCCGACCGGCCTCGTCGATGTCGGTCGGGATCGTGTCGAAGTAGCCCTTCAGCATGTACGTGCAGAACGGCACGGCGGTCGTGCAGTAGACCAGCACCAGCCCCAGCGACGTCCCCTGCAGCCCGAGCGCGAGCAGGATGTTGTACAGCGGCACGATCAGCACCGCGAACGGGAACATCTGCACGACCAGGAACGACAGCATCAGCGACCGCTTGCCCGGGAACCGGAACCGCGACGCCGCGTACCCCGTCGTCGCGGACAGGAACACCGCCAGCACCGTGGTCATCAGCGCGATCAGCACCGAGTTGCCGAACCACGCCAGGAAGTCGCCCTTCTCGCCCGCCAGGATCCGCCCGTAGTTGTCCAGGCTGGAGTCGTTGACCAGCTTCGGCGTGGTCTCGACGGCCTTGGCGTCCGGCTTGAACGACGTCACCAGCACCCAGAACACCGGGAACACCGCGATCAGCGACGCCACGACGAGCGCGCCGTGCAGTCCGATGCTCGCGACCGGCGACCGCCGCGAGCGCTTGAGCGCCCGGACCGGCTGGACCGCCTTCAACGACGCGGCTTCGACCGTCATCACCACACCTCGCCTTGCTTGCGCAGCGCACGCCGGTACACGCCCGCGAACACGAGCAGCACGGACAGGATCAGCACGCCGTAGGTCGACGCCACCGCGAAGTCGCGGGACGCGCTGGAGAAGAACCGCTCGAACGCGTAGGTCACCAGGATCCGGGTGTTCGGGTTCGGCCCGGTGATCAGGTAGATGACCGCGAACATGTTGAACGTCCAGATGATGCCCAGCAGCACCACGGTGCTGGACACCGACCGCAGGCCGGGCAGCGTCACGTTGCGGAACCGCTGCCACGGTGTCGCGCCGTCGACCTCGGCGGCCTCGTAGAGGTCACCGGGGATCGACTGCAGGCCGCCCAGCAGCGCCACCATCATGAACGGCACGCCGAGCCAGATGTTGACGATCATCACGGCGACCAGCGCCCAGTCCGACTGGCCGAGCCACACCGGCGGGTCGTCCATCCCGAGGAAGCGCAGGAACTGGTTGATGATCCCGTACTGCGCGTTGAACATGTACTTCCACGCGAACGCGCTGATGAACGCGGGCACCGCCCACGGCAGGATCAGCAGCACCCGGTACACCGCCCGGCCGCGCACCTGCCGGTTGAGCAGCAGCGCGAGGCCCAGGCCGATCGCGTAGTGGCAGAACACGCAGCCGAACGTCCAGATGAGCGTGCGCACCAGCGTCGACCAGAACGCGCCGTAGCTGGCGTCGCCGGACAGGACGTTCAGGTAGTTGTCGAGGCCAACGGAGACGTAGGTCGCCGGCCGGTCGAGGATCGGGTTGGCGATGTTGCCCTCGTTGATGTTGGTGAAGGTGAAGAACACGCCCTGCGCGAGCGGGAACAGCACCAACACCGCGATGACCACCACGACCGGCAGCACCATCGCGTACGCGTACCAGTGCCGGTCCAGGAACCTGCGCACCGAAGTCTCCCTTCGCCGCCCCGCGGCGGCCGGCTCGGGATGAGCCGGGCGCCGCGGGGGATGGTCAGCCGACGGTGTACTCGGTGACGACGGTGTCCTTGTAGGCCTTGGCCACCTCGTCCAGCGCCGTCTTGGCGTCCTTCTTGCCCGCCAGCACGTCGGCGTAGGCGATCTTCAGCGGGTCGAACAGCTGGCCGCCCTCGGGGATCCACGCCCGCGGGTGGGCGGAGGTGACGACCGGCTCGAACGCGGACACGACCTCGTGCGCCTTCACGTCGGCGTTCTCGTAGGCCGACTTGCGGGTGGGCAGCACGCCCAGTTCCTTGGCGATGCGCACCTGCGACTCGGTGCTGCTCATGCAGGCGATGAACTTGACCGACGAGTCCTTGGCCTTGGTGCCCTGGCGGATCACGTAGTCGTGGCCGCCGACCGGCGCGGAGCCCTTGCCGGCGGTGGCGCCGGGGACGGGCGCGATGCCCAGGTTGGCGGCGTCGCTGAACGCGGCGCCCTTGAGGTAGTCGGCGACCGACCACGGGCCGTTGATCACCATGGCGACCTCGCCCGAGGTGAACGCGGCCTGCATGTTGTTGTAGGAGTTCGCCGGGTCGAGCGCGGTGGACGCGGCCTTGGCGTCCAGCAGGCCCTTGGCGGTCTCCAGCGCCTTCACGTTCTCCGCGGAGTTGACCACGATCTTCTTCGCGTCGGCGTCGACCAGGTCGCCGCCCTCGCCGTAGATGAACGGCAGCGCGTAGTAGGCGTCGTTGTTGATGAAGATGGTCTTCTCGCCGCCGAGCTTGGCCGCGGCGGCCTTGACCTCGTCCCACGTCTTCGGCGGCTCGACACCGACGTCGGCCAGCAGCTTCTTGTTGTAGAACAGCGCCAGCGAGTCGGTGACCTGGGGGACGCCGTAGGACTTGCCGTCGTACTTGGTGGAGCCGAGCGGGGTCTCCAGGAAGTCGGACGTGTCGTTGGCGAGCTCGGTGCCGGTCAGGTCGGCGATGTAGCCGAGCTTGGCCAGCTGCGACACCCACGCGACCTCGGCGCGGAAGACGTCCGGGCCCTGACCGCCCTGAGCGGCGGTCCGGTAGTTGTTAAGCGCCTGGTCGAAGGCGACGGTCTCGGTCTTGACCTTGTAGCCGCCCTTGGTCGCGCACTCCTGCGCGATGGCGGTGAACACCGGGCTCTCGTTCGGGCCGCTGGTGTCCCAGAAGGTGATCTCGCCGGAGTCGCCGGACGCCGATCCGCCGTCGCCACCACCGCACGCGGTGAGGACGAGGGCGGAGACGGCCGCCACTGCGGTCACGAGGGTGGTACGTCGCATCGTTGCTGTCGTCCCTCCTGCGGGCCTCCACCGTGATGAAGGCTCTTGCAAGAACTTGCGAAATTGTTGACGCGGATTTCATCCCGCCGACCAGGGCCGGGTCAAGGGTCTGGACGTAACCAAGCCGTAACGGCACCGGTCAAGACGAGGAAACCAAGGTGGGCGTTGCAAAAATTTGCCGCTGACGGCAGGCTGCACGTCACCAGCGGCGTCACGCGTCACCAGCGCGTCACCAGCGAGTCAGCGAGGAGGCAGGGTGTCCGGTCTGTCCGAGATCGCCAGGGCAGCCGGGGTGAGCATCTCCACGGTCAGCCGGGTGCTCAACCGCCGGGCGGGCGTGAACGACGAGACGCGCCAGCGCGTGCTCGCGGTGCTTGCGGAAATGCCTTACACCCCGCGGGGGTTGGGCGCGCTGCAGCGGACGGGCGTGATCGGGCTGCTCGTGCCGGAGCTGTCCAACCCCGTGTTCCCGGCGTTCGCCGAGGCGCTGGAGGTGCGCGCCGCGCGGCTGGGGTACTCGTCGCTGCTGTGCAACACGCGGGCCACCGGCGCGGGCGCGATGGGCGAGGAGGAGTACGTGCGGATGCTCCTCGCGCGCGGTGTCGAGGGCATGGTGTTCGTGTCACCGGAGATCACCAACGTCGAGGTGCCGCTCGGCCAGGCGCCGCGGCCGTCGTACTACGCGAAGCTGCTGGCCGACGGCGTGCACATGGTGTTCGTCAACGGGGCGACGCCGTCGCTGGACGTGCCGGACGTGACCGTGGACGAGCAGCACGCCGGGTATGCCGCGACCAGGCACCTGGTGGAGCTGGGGCACCGGCGGATCGGGTTCGTGTCGGGTCCGGCGCGGTCGCTGCCGTCGCGGCTCAAGCGGGCCGGCTGGGCGGCGGCGCTGGAGGAGGACGGGCTGCCCGCGACGTCCGACTTCGTGGCGCACGCGCCGTTCGGGCCGGAGGGCGGGGCGGAGGCGGTGTCGACGTTGCTGGACACCGTGCGGCCGACGGCGGTGATCTGCTCGTCCGACCACATGGCGATCGGCGTGCTGCGGGAGGCGCACCGGCGCGGGTTGGTCGTGCCGCGCGACCTGTCCGTGGTGGGGTTCGACGACATCCCGCTGGCGTCGTACTGCTCGCCGTCGTTGACGACCTTGGCGCAGCCGATCGAGGAGATGGCGGCGGCGGCCGTGGACGAGTTGGTGCACCGGCTCGACCCGGATCGGCGACGGCGTCCGGCGGGCAATTACACGCGCGTTTTCCGGCCTCGGCTGGTGGTGCGCGAGTCGTCCGCCGAAGCCTCATTGGTTTAGACCACTGTACTGTGGGGTAACCCATTCCCAACTGCACTGATGGCAATTTTGAGGGACGCCGGTCACCCCCACTTCTGTAATTGGTTCTGAACCGTTACGGTCACTTCATGGCGCGGTCGATGCATGTGCGACGCCCCGCGACGCTCGCCTCACTGGCGGCGGAGCTGGGTGTTTCCCGGACAACGGTGTCCAACGCGTACAACCGTCCCGACCAGCTCTCGCCAGAGCTGCGACGCCGGGTGTTGGAGACAGCGAGACGACTCGGGTACCCGGGGCCCGACCCGGTGGCCCGTTCCCTGCGGACCAGGAAGGCCGGTGCGGTGGGCCTGCTGCTCACCGAGAACCTGTCCTACGCGTTCCGCGACCCGGCGGCGATCGGGTTCCTGGAGGGGTTGGCGCTCGCGTGCGAGGACGCCGGGACCGGGCTGCTGCTCGTGCCGGCGAACCCCGAGCGCGAGGACGTGGCGGCCGTGCACCGGGCAGGTGTGGACGGTTTCGTGGTGTATTCGGTGCCCGACGACGACCCGCACCTGGCGGCGGTGCTGGAGCGGCCCGTGCCGACCGTCGTGTGCGACCAGCCCGACCTCGGCAACGTCGACCGCGTCGGCATCGACGACCAGGCGGCCATGCACGCGCTGGCGCAGCACCTGATCTCGTTGGGGCACCGGCGGGTCGGCGTGGTGTGCATGCGGCTGGCCCGGGACCGCAACGACGACTTCGTGACGCCGGACCGGCAGCAGGCCGCGCACTTCCACGTGCAGCGGGCCCGGTTGGCTGGGCTGGCGCAGGCGTTCGCGTCGGTCGGCGTGGACTGGGCCACCGTGCCGGTGGCGGAGCGGTTCGACCACACCATGGCCTCGGGCGCGTCGGCGGCGGCGCAGGTGCTGGAGCGCGACCCGCAGATCACCGCGTTGATCTGCACGTCGGACATACTGGCCCTCGGCGCGATGGCCGAACTGCAGCGCCGTGGCCTGCGCGTTCCGGCGGACATCACGGTCACCGGCTTCGACGGCATCCGCGAGGCGGAGCAGGCGGGCCTGACGACGGTCCGCCAGCCGGTCCTGGAGAAGGGCCGCGCGGCGGGCAAGCTGCTCCTCGACTCGGCCGAACGCACCCGCCCCAGGGCCGTCACCCTGTCCACCGAACTGGTCCAGGGCACCACCGCCGCCCCACCGCGCGGCACGACGGAGGAACGCTGGTTCGGCCCGTGACCCCCGACCCGGCCTGACTGCCACCGGCCGGCCACCACCCCACTCGCGAACGCTCCGCAGGGGTCCCCGCCTCAGGGGACCCCTGCTTGTATTTTGCCGGCGATCACCGACAATCCGGGCTTGGTCGCTCCGGACGGACACCGGAGTTCACATGCTGACCGTTCCGCCCGCGTTCGCCGAAGCCACGGTCCGCCGGGAAGGCGAACCGGGCAGGCGGCGGGTCGAGGCGCTGCCCGCGTTGGCCGCCGAGTTCCTCGAACGCTGGTCCTGCACGCCGACCGGGGCGGTGCTGCACGGGTTCGTCGGCGTGGTCGTCCCGGCGGTCCGGGCGGATGGGGCCGAGGTGGTGCTGAAGCTCGCGTTCCCGCTGTCGCACACCGAGGCGGAGCCGGTCGCCCTGGCGGCCTGGAACGGCAACGGGGCGGTTCGGCTGCTCGCCCGCGACGACGGCCGGTCCGCCATGCTGCTGGAGCGGTTGCGGCCCTTGGCGGAGCCCGAACCCGCGCCGTTCACGGCGGTCGGCCGGCTCGTCCGACGGCTGGCCATCCCGGCGCCTCCGGGCGTGCCGGGCCTGGCGGACAAGGCGCTCGGCTGGGCGGCGGACCTGGCCGCGAACGGTGCGCCGCCGCTGACCGCGCGGGTGGTCGACGCGGCTGTGGCCAACGCCCGCGACCTGGCCACCGACCAGCCTGCCGTGCTGCTGCACGGCGACCTGCACTTCGGCAACATCCTGCGTGGCGACGACGGGCCGCGCGCCATCGACCCGACCGCGCTGGTGGGCGATCCGGCCTCCGAACTGCTGCCGTTGCTGCGCGGCGACTGGGCCGCCGTCGCGGCCGAACCGGACGTGCGCCGGGCGGTGGCGCGGCGGATCGCGGAGTTCGCCGAGGCGGCGGAGGTGGAGCGGGAGCGCGTCCGCCGGTGGGCGCAGGCCAGGGCGGCGGAGTCCGCGTTGTGGTCACGCCGGCTGCACGAGCCGGCCGCCGTCACCGCGGTGGTCGATGCCCTGGCGGAGCTCCTGGCGTAGACCTCACGTGACGCGGAAGACCACCGGGTGGCTCGCCTTGCCCGCCACCAGTGCGGTGAGCAGGTAGTCGCCCGCGCCCAGCCGGGACTGCGCCCGGCAGCCCGGTTCGGACGTGGTGCCCGGCCACTGCAGGCCGTAGGTGAACCGCTCGCCCGGCTGCATCACGCGCACCTCCGACCCCTCGGTGACGAAGCAGTCGTTGCTGGACCACAGCCTGGTCACGCCGTCCGCGCTCGTCACGACCAGCTCGCGCACGTGCCGCCCGATCTCCTTCGCGCACGGCAGCGGGCCGGTGTTCGCCACGGCGATGGTGAAGCGGACGGGCCGGCCGGCCGGGGTCTCCGGCTTGTCCACCTC
Source organism: Saccharothrix sp. CB00851 (assembly GCF_001905065.1). Lineage (NCBI taxonomy): Bacteria > Bacillati > Actinomycetota > Actinomycetes > Pseudonocardiales > Pseudonocardiaceae > Saccharothrix > Saccharothrix sp. CB00851. The sequence goes on along the minus strand of NZ_LWLC01000004.1, from coordinate 109,791 downwards.
GGCCGCCACGGCCACCTGCGCGTCCTCGCACGGCGGTGGCGGGCCCGGCGGGAGGGTCGGGGAAGGCACCACCGGGGGGACCGGGGACGGGGGTGGGGTGGTCGAGGACGACGAGGCGACCACGGGCGTCGCGGCCGGCTCGGGCGGCTTGGACGACGGCTGCGCGGCCACCAGCGCCGGGTCGCCCCGGCCCACCAGCACGCCGACCAGCCACACCACGAGCACGAGCGCGACCACCGACCCGGCGAGGGCCAGCGCGCGGCGCCGCCAGTACACCGACCGCGGGAGCTGGTCTGTGTGCTCGGTCACGCCGACGAAGGTATCCAAGTCGGCTGGAATTCCCGGGTAGGCATCGGTCCCCCGATGAGGTGAACGTGAGGTTCGCCCGATTCGCTTGCCCGCCATGCGGGAGGCAGGTTCCAATCCCGGGGAACAACGGGAGGTGCGCGATGACCGCGATCGACGAGCTGCTCCGCCGCAACGCCGAACTGGGCAACATCGTTCCCGGCGACCGTTCGTCGCCGAAGCCCTCGATGCAAGTGGCCATCCTGACCTGCATGGACTCCCGTATCCGGGTGTTCGAGATCTTCGGCCTCAAGCAGGGTGAGGCGCACGTCCTGCGCAACGCGGGCGGTGTCGTCACCGACGACATGATCCGTTCCCTGGCCCTGAGCCAGCGCAAGCTCGGCACCCGCGAGGTGCTGCTGGTGCACCACACCAACTGCGGCCTGCAACTGGTCACCGAGGACGACTTCAAGGACGAGCTGGAGCGCGACTCGGGCCTGCGCCCCACGTGGTCGGTGGAGGCGTTCCGCGAGGTGAAGGACAGCGTGCGCGGCTCGATGAACCGGGTCCGGCAGAGCCCCTTCCTGCTGCACCGCGACACCGTTCGCGGCTTCGTCTACGACGTGCACACGGGCGAGCTGACCGAAGTCGTGTGACCGGTCGGCGGACCGGTCGTGGAAGACTGTGCGGCGCTATGAGCCTGGACGCCGACCTCCTCCTCGACTGGTTCGCCGACACCGCCCGCGACCTGCCCTGGCGACGGCCGGAGTGCACGGTCTGGGGCGTGCTGGTCAGCGAGATCATGTTGCAGCAGACCCCCGTGGCGCGGGTCGAGCCGATCTGGCGCGAGTGGCTGGCCCGCTGGCCGACCCCGTCGGCGATGGCGAAGGCGACGCAGGGCGAGGTGCTGCGCGCCTGGGGCAAGCTCGGCTACCCGCGCCGCGCGCTGCGGCTGCACGCCGCCGCGCAGGCCATCGCCGAGCACCACGACGACGCCGTCCCGAGCGACGTGGACACCCTGCTGGCCCTGCCGGGCATCGGCGCGTACACGGCACGGGCGGTCGCGGCGTTCGCGTACGGGCAGCGGTGCCCGGTGGTCGACACGAACGTGCGCCGGGTCGTCGCACGGGCCGTGCACGGCGCGGGTGACGCGGGCCCACCGTCCACCACCAAGGACCTCAACGACGTCGAGGCCCTGCTGCCGGACGAGCGGGCCGCCGTCTACTCGGCCGCGCTGATGGAGCTGGGCGCGCTCGTCTGCACGGCCCGCACCCCGAAGTGCGCCGACTGCCCGGTGTTCGACGCGTGCGCGTGGCAGCTCAACGGCCGTCCCGCTTACGACGGCCCGGCCAAGGCGGTGCAGAAGTTCGCGGGCACCGACCGGCAGGTGCGCGGCCTGCTGCTGGACGTGCTGCGCGGCACCAGCGAGCCCGTGGCGAAGGCGCGGCTGGACGTGGTGTGGTCGGACGCGGGCCAGCGGGACCGGTGCCTGCACTCGCTGCTCGACGACGGCCTGGTCGAGCAGACGGCCGCGGGCCTGTTCGCGCTGCCCGGGGAGCACTGACGTGCACGCCCTGGTCGTGTTCTTCGACGCCGAGGCGGAGAACGCCGTGCGGGCGCTTCGGCGGCGCATCGGCGCGCGGTTCGAGCTGCCACCGCACCTGACCTACGCGGCGGCGGGCACGATCGGGCCGAAGGTGCGCGCCGAGCTGCGCGAGGACCTGTCCCGGCTGTGGCTGCCCGACGTCTGGCTGCACACCCTCAGCGCCACCGGGAACACCCTGCAGCTGGGCGCGGTCGTGGACGCCGAGCTGCTGGCGGTGCACTCGGCCGTGCACGACGTGCTCGCGGGCCGGGTGAAGCACCCCAACGCCCACTACCTGCCGGGCAACTGGGTGCCGCACTGCACCCTGCTCGACGGCGAGGACGCCGACGTGCGCACCGCGTTCGCCGAGCTGCACCCGATCACGCCGATCCGCGCCAAGACCCGCGAGATGGCGATCGTGGACACTCAGACCGGGTCGATCGACCCGCTCAGGAACGCCTCCACCGCGCCCCGGTAGACCTCCGGCGCCTGGTCGTGCACGACGTGCCCGGACTCCGGCACCACCAGGTGCGTCGCACCGGTCCGCCGCGCCACCTCGGCCATCTGCCCGGCGCGCAGCCCGCCCAGCCCTGCCTCGACCACCAGCATCGGGCACCGGATCTCGTCCACGTAGTGCCAGTAGTCCCGCTCGCCCCACTCGGAGGCGATTTCGTAGAGGTCGGGCAGGTGGGCGACGAGGTGCCAGCCGTCCTCGCGCTCCTCGAACAGCTCCTCCACCCGCGGCACGTCCACGACCGTCCGCACGTGCGCCAGGGACTCGAACGCGGGCGGCCACGCGTCGAAGTACCACTTCCACTCCTCGACCGTGCGACCGCGGTTGTCCGGCACCACGTCCTCCGCGACGACCGCGCGCACCAGGTCGGGCCTGGTCGCGGCGAGCGCCCACGCGTGCAGCCCGCCCATCGAGTGCCCGATCACCACGGCGGGCGCGAGGTCGTACTGCTCGATCACCTCGACCGCGTCGGCGACGAAGTCCTCCGTCCGGAACGGTCCCCGCACCGGGTTGCGGCCGTGGCCGCGCGCGTCCGGCGCCACCACCCGCCCGTACCGCTTGAGCCACTGCGCCACCGTCCACCACGTGCTCGCCCGGCTCATCAGGCCGTGGAGCAGCAGGATGCCCTGCCCCGATCCCCCGAACTCCGCAACGCTCATGCGTGCATCATGTCGGCATGGCCATCAGCTCCAAGGCGCGCCCGTACCTGATCGTCATCGTCCTGGTGCTGGTGGTGGCCGGGGTCGTGGTGGCCAGGTTGCCGCGGGACCAGCCGACCGCGGCGCCGGCCACGACCGCCGTGACCACTCCCCCGGTGGTGAACGCCGAGGGTGGCGCCGGCGCGGGCGACGCGTACTACCCGCAGGACGGCAACACCGGCTACGACGTCACCGCCTACGACGTGTCGGTCACCTACGACCCCGCGACGAAGCGGCTGGACGGCGTCGCGCGGATCACCGCCAAGGCGACCGCCGACCTGTCCCGGTTCAACCTCGACCTGTACGCGCTCAAGGTCACCGGCGTGGACGTGGGCGAGCGGCCCGCCGCGACCTACCACCAGGAAGGCGACCACGAACTGGTCATCACGCCCGGGTCACCCCTGGTGAACGGCGAGGAGTTCACCACCACCGTCCGGTACGGCGGCGAGCCGACCCTGTTCGAGGACCGCGCGCTCGGCCGCAGCGGCTGGCAGGTCTCGACGTCCGGCGGTGCGTTCGCGGCGGGCGAGCCGCACTCGGCGACCACCTGGTTCCCGGCCAACGACACCCCGCGCGACAAGGCGTCGTTCGCGTTGACCGCCCGCGTGCCGGAGGGCTGGTCGGTGATCTCCAACGGCGTCGAGCGGGGCTCGCAGACGACCGACGGCTGGACGTCGTTCCGCTGGGTCGCCGAGCAGCCGATGGCCACCTACCTGACCACGATCGCGATCGACCGGTGGACCGTGGAGCGGTCCACGCTGCCCGACGGCACGCCCGTGGTGGACGCCTACGCGCCGGGCGCGGAGAACACCCGGCAGCACCAGCGGCGGCTGCCGGAGGTGCTCGCGTTCCTGGCCGAGAAGTTCGGCCCTTACCCGTTCGAGGCGGCGGGCGGGATCTTCCTGGCCGACAACATCGGCTTCTCGCTGGAGACCCAGACCCGGCCGATCTACGCGTCGTGGGCGGACCTCGACACCGTCGTGCACGAGAACGCGCACCAGTGGTTCGGCAACTCGGTGAGCCTGGAGAACTGGGCCGACATCTGCCTGAACGAGTGCTTCGCCTCCTACGCCCAGTGGCTGTGGGCCGAGGCCAAGGAGGGCGTCGACCTGGACGAGCGGTACCGCGCCGAGGTGGAGCGGGTCGCCGACCGCGAGACGTACTGGAACCGCAAGCTCTACGACATGGGTCGGGGCAACGAGTTCCGCGGCGTCTACGACAAGGGCCAGCTCGCGCTGCACGCGTTGCGCCGCCAGGTCGGCGACCCGGCGTTCGACCGGGTGCTCAAGGACTGGACGGCGGCGAACCGGGACGGCAACGCGTCGTGGCCGGAGTTCGAGGCGCACGTGGAGCGGGTGTCGGGGCAGGACCTGGACGCGTTCTTCGGCGCGTGGTTCCGGGGCACCGAGGTGCCCGCCGACGAGTTCCTGCACCCCGGACCACTGCGCCGGTAACCGTCTCAGCCGGTTAGTGAAACTGGCTACAGTGGTTACATGGCGACGTGGACCAGGACGCTGACCCGCCCGGACGGGCAGAGCTTCCGCTTCGACCCCGGCAGCTTCGCACTCGAACTGCTGGTCAGCGGCGGTCCGGGCGAGCTGCGCGTGTTCGAGGTGCTGCACGCGCCGGACGACCTGGCGGCGTGGCTGGCCGACTCGCGCCTCGCCGCGACCGCGCCGTTCACCGCGGCCGACGTGCGGGTCACCGAAGCCGAGCTGGTCGCGGTGAAGGAGCTGCGCGACGCGTTCTGGCGGGTCGCCCGGTCGATGGTCCGCGGTGGCGAGCTGCCGTCCGCCGACCTGGACGTGCTCAACGCGGCCACCGCCGAGACGCCCCGCCCGGTCGTCGACCCGCACTCGCGCGCGTTGGCGTGGGCGAAGCCCATCACCGGTACGCAGGTGCTCGGCGCGGCGGCCCGGGACGCGGTCGAGCTGGTGGCCCGGGGCGGCGTGCGCGAGTGCTCGGCGGACAACTGCGGCCTGCTGTTCGTGGACACCTCGCGGTCCGGCAACCGCCGCTGGTGCTCGATGGAGCGCTGTGGGAACAGGCACAAGGTCCGCGCCCACCGAGCCCGCCACGAGACGGAAACCGCCGAGGCGCAGTAACGTCGTGGGCATGGCGGTTGTGAAGATCAACGCGATCCACGTGCCCGACGGTTCCGGCCCCGAGCTGGAGAAGCGGTTCGCCGCACGGCTCGGCGCGGTCGACTCCGAACCCGGCTTCCTCGGCTTCCAGCTCCTGCGGCCGGTCAAGGGCGACGACCGGTACTTCGTGGTGACGCAGTGGGAGACCGAAGAGGACTTCCAGAACTGGCTGGGCGGCAAGGCCAAGGAGGCGCACTCCGGCGAGCGCGCCAAGCCCGTCGGCACCGGGTCGGACCTGCTGGAGTTCGAGGTCGTGCTCAGCTCCGAAGCGAAGAAGTGACCTCGCGCGGGTGAACGAGGCGCTCGACCGCGCGGCGGACCTGGTCCAGGCCGCCGACGCGGTGCTGGTGTGCGCGGGTGCCGGGATGGGCGTCGACTCGGGCCTGCCCGACTTCCGCGGTGCCACCGGCTTCTGGCAGGCCTACCCGCCCTACGAGCGGCTGGGCCTGCGGTTCGAGGAACTGGCCGACCCGGTGCACTTCGTGGAGGACCCGGCGCTCGCGTGGGGCTTCTACGGTCACCGGCTCGACCTGTACCGGCGCACGGTGCCGCACGACGGGTTCCGCGTGCTGCGGGAGTGGGGCGCGCGGGTGTTCACGTCCAACGTGGACGGCCAGTTCCAGCGGGCCGGGTTCACCGACGTGGCCGAGGTGCACGGGTCGATCCACCACCTGCAGTGCGTGGAGCCCTGCACGGACGAGGTGTGGCCCGCCGACGACGTCGTGGTGGACGTGGACCCGGAGACGATGCGCGCGACCGGGCCGCTGCCGTCGTGCCGCAACTGCGGTGGGCTGGCGAGGCCGAACATCCTCATGTTCGGCGACTGGTCGTGGATCGGCGCACCGTCGCAGAAGGCGCTGGACGAGTTCGCCCAGTGGCGGCGCGGGCGGCGCGACCTGGTCGTGCTGGAGATCGGCGCCGGTCAGGCGGTGCCGACCGTGCGGCGGCAGGCGGAGCTGGCCAGTGCCGCCTCGGGCGCGCTGATCAGGATCAACCCGCGTGAGCCGGAGGTGCGGCACGGGCGCGGCGTGTCGCTGCCGCTGGGCGCGCTGGAGGCGATCACCGAGCTGGCACGACGAATCGGGTGACGACGGCCCGGTGGTCCGAGCCGGGCACGTCGAGAACCTCGAAGTCCTCCACCGGGCACCGGTCGTCCACCAGCACGTGGTCGATGGCCACCGGCGGCGGCCACAGCGCGCCGCCGGACGGCCAGGTCGGGTTCAGGCCCTCACCGACCTGGTCGGCGGCGTCCACGTAACCGCTGTTGAGCAGCCGGCGCAGGCCCGCGTGGTCCAGGGTGGCGTTGAAGTCGCCGGCGAGCACGCGCACCGGCCCGCCCAGCTCCCGTTCGGGCAGGCCCGCCATGTCCCGCAGCCAGTTGCCCGGCCCGGCGTCGACCACGGGCGGCAGCGGGTGCACCGACAGGACCTCCAGGTCCGCACCGGGCAGGTCGACCAGCGCGCCCGCCTGGCGCAGCGTGCTGGGCGGCGTGAGCGTGCGCGGGGACAGCGGGTAGCGGGACGCGAGGCCGGAGCCGGAGCCGCCCGGCTCGTCCAGGAAGTGCCGGTGCGGCAGCACCTCGTCCAGGCCCGCGCGTTCGAGGTCGAGCACCATCTCGGGGGTCAGCTCCTGCATCGCGAGCACGTCCACGTCGTGCGCCCGCACGGCCGCCACGACGGCTTCCGCCTCCGCCCGGCCGACCAGCAGGTTCGCCGCCATCACGGTCACCGCTCGGCCCACGCCCACCGGCCGTGAGTCGGGGAACGCCCTCGGCGCGACCGCCGCCACCAGCACCACGGCGACCAGCGACGTGACCGTGCCGACCGCCCACCGCCGCAGCAGCAGCGCCAGCCCGCCCAGCACCACACCCGCCGCCGTGAAGTAGGGCGTCAGCGCGGTCGTGGCGGCCAGGTACCGGGTGCCGTCGAGGCCCAGCAGCCGGGTGGCCGCGGCGAGCAGGAACGCGATAGCCGCCAATACCAGCAGGAACGTCGTCCCCTTGCGCCTGGTGCGGCGTTCCTCGATGTCGACCACGCGTTCTAGTCTGCCCGAGTGGAGGTTTTGCTGACGGGCTTCGAACCGTTCGACGGCGAGGACACCAACCCGTCGTGGGACGCGGTCGACGCGGTGCGACCGGACGGCTACCGGCTGACGAAGTTGCGCCTGCCGTGCGTGTTCGGCGACTCGCTCACCGCGCTGCGCGAGGCCCTCGCGGCCCGCCGCTACGACCTGGTGGTGTGCGTCGGCCAGGCGGGCGGACGGGCCGGCATCACGCCGGAGCGCGTCGCGGTGAACCTGGACGACGCCCGGATCCCGGACAACGCGGGCGGCCGGCCCATCGACGAGCCGGTGGTGCCGGGCGGCCCGGCCGCGTACTTCACCGGGCTACCGGTGAAGGCGTGCGTGGCGGCGCTGGAGGCCGAGGGGATCCCGGCGTCGGTGTCGCACACGGCGGGCACGTTCGTGTGCAACCACGTGTTCTACGGCCTCATGCACCTGGTCGCGACCGAGCACCCGGGCGTGCGCGGCGGGTTCGTGCACGTGCCGTTCTCGCCCGAGCAGGCCGAGGGCCGCGGCCTGCCCAGCCTGCCCGTCGCCACCACGGCCAGGGCGCTGGAGCTGATCGTGCGCACCGCGCTGACCACGTCCACCGATCTGCACACCACCGCCGGCACCCTGCACTGACCCTCTGATCAGCCGAAACGCCCCCCGGGGCGGACCCGAGGGGCGTTTCGGTCAGGCGTCGTGCGTCAGGCGGACTCGGAGTCCGAGTCGCCGCCCGAGTCGCCACCGGACGACGCGAGGTCGACCGGCGGGGCGTCGGGCACCCGCAGCGGCTTGGCCTCGCCGCGGAAGGTGAAGTGCGCCTTGTCGTCGGCCTCGGACTCGCCGTCCCAGCCCTCGACGTCGGTGATGATGATCTGGCCGGGCTGGATCTCCCCGAACAGGATCTTCTCCGACAGCTGGTCCTCGATCTCCCGCTGGATCGTGCGGCGCAGCGGCCGGGCACCCAGCACGGGGTCGAACCCGCGCTTGGCCAGCAGCTTCTTCGCCCGATCGGTGAGCTCGATCGCCATGTCCTTGTTCTTCAACTGCGTCTCGACGCGGGCGATCATCAGGTCCACCATCTTGATGATCTCGTCCTGCGTGAGCTGGTGGAAGACGATGATGTCGTCGATGCGGTTGAGGAACTCGGGCCGGAAGTGCTTCTTCAGCTCGTCGTTGACCTTGTTCTTCATGCGCTCGTAGTTGGACGCGGTGTCCTGACCCGAGGTGAAGCCGAGGCCGACGGCCTTGCTGATGTCCGACGTGCCCAGGTTGGACGTGAAGATGATGACGGTGTTCTTGAAGTCCACCGTCCGGCCCTGACCGTCGGTCAGGCGGCCGTCCTCCAGCACCTGGAGCAGCGTGTTGTAGACCTCCTGGTGGGCCTTCTCGATCTCGTCGAACAGCACCACCGAGAACGGCTTGCGGCGCACCTTCTCGGTGAGCTGGCCGCCCTCCTCGTAGCCGACGTAGCCGGGAGGGGCACCGAACAGGCGCGACGCCGTGTAGCGGTCGTGGAACTCGCCCATGTCGATCTGGATCAGGGCGTCGTCCTCGCCGAACAGGAAGTTCGCCAGCGCCTTGGACAGCTCGGTCTTACCCACACCGGACGGGCCGGCGAAGATGAACGAGCCCGACGGGCGCTTCGGGTCCTTCAGACCCGCCCGCGTGCGGCGGATCGCCTGGCTGACCGCCTTGACGGCGTCGACCTGGCCGATGATCCGCTTGTGCAGCTCGTCCTCCATGCGGAGCAGACGCGTGGTCTCCTCCTCGGTGAGCTTGAACACGGGGATGCCGGTCCAGTTCGCCAGCACCTCGGCGATCTGCTCGTCGTCCACCTCGGCGACGACGTCGAGGTCGCCGTCCTTCCACTGCTTCTCCCGCTCGGCCTTCTGGCCGAGCAGCGTCTTCTCCTGGTCGCGGAGCTTCGCGGCGCGCTCGAAGTCCTGCGCGTCGATCGCGGACTCCTTGTCCCGGCGCACGTCGGCGATCTTCTCGTCGAACTCGCGCAGGTCCGGCGGCGCGGTCATCCGGCGGATGCGCATCCGCGCGCCCGCCTCGTCGATCAGGTCGATCGCCTTGTCCGGCAGGAACCGGTCGTTGATGTACCGGTCGGCCAGCGTGGCGGCCGCGACCAGCGCCGAGTCGGTGATCGAGACGCGGTGGTGCGCCTCGTACCGGTCCCGCAGACCCTTCAGGATCTCGATCGTGTGCTCCAGGGACGGCTCGCCGACCTGGATCGGCTGGAACCGGCGCTCCAGGGCGGGGTCCTTCTCGACGTACTTGCGGTACTCGTCGAGCGTGGTCGCGCCGATGGTCTGCAGCTCGCCGCGGGCCAGCATGGGCTTGAGGATCGACGCGGCGTCGATCGCGCCCTCGGCCGCACCGGCGCCCACCAGGGTGTGGATCTCGTCGATGAACAGGATGATGTCGCCGCGGGTGCGGATCTCCTTGAGCACCTTCTTCAGGCGCTCTTCGAAGTCACCGCGGTAGCGCGAGCCCGCCACCAGCGAACCCAGGTCCAGGGTGTAGAGCTGCTTGTCCTTCAGCGTCTCGGGCACCTCGCCCTTGACCACCATCTGGGCCAAGCCCTCGACCACGGCGGTCTTGCCCACGCCGGGCTCGCCGATCAGGACCGGGTTGTTCTTGGTGCGGCGGGACAGCACCTGCATGACCCGCTCGATCTCCTTGGTGCGCCCGATCACCGGGTCGAGCTTGCCCTCCCGCGCGCTGGCGGTCAGGTTGCGCCCGAACTGGTCGAGGACCAGGGACGAGGACGGGGTGCCCTCACCGCGGCCACCGGACTCGGCGGGCTCCTTGCCGCCGGAGTAGCCGGACAGGAGCTGGAGAACCTGCTGGCGCACCCGGTTGAGGTCCGCGCCCAGCTTGACCAGCACCTGCGCGGCGACGCCTTCGCCCTCGCGGATCAGGCCGAGCAGGATGTGCTCCGTGCCGATGTAGTTGTGTCCGAGCTGCAGCGCTTCGCGCAGGGACAGCTCGAGCACCTTCTTGGCGCGCGGGGTGAAGGGGATGTGGCCGGATGGGGCCTGCTGACCCTGGCCGATGATCTCTTCGACCTGCTGGCGGACGCCCTCCAGCGCGATCCCCAACGACTCCAGCGCCTTGGCGGCGACACCTTCACCCTCGTGGATCAACCCCAGGAGGATGTGCTCGGTGCCGATGTAGTTGTGGTTGAGCATCCGGGCCTCTTCTTGGGCCAGGACAACCACCCGCCTCGCGCGGTCGGTGAACCTTTCGAACATTCGCACTCCCTGACTGCTGCGCCGGCGGTCCTCGGGCTCACCACTGGCTGACCGTCTGGCTGACCGTGGAGAGCGCGGCACCGTGGGACCACTGTAGTCGTCAGTGCCGACACTCTCAGTTCCCGATCGCAGGCAGCCGTCTTCGGGGATCTCTGACATCGGTACCAACGCGTGATCTGCCAGCGGGATTCCACGGAACGGCGGTTGTCCGCTGAGCGCGAACATTCAACCGTTCGGCGACATCCGGGGTGACCGGTGTCACCGCCGCCGTGCGAGTTAGGTGAACCTCGGTAAGGTTAGGCAAGCCTCAACCACTCGAACCATCTCGAACCGACGAGGACCTTCTGGCCATGACCGTACCGGTGCGCACGACCGCCTGCGACGTGACGACGCCCGTCGCGCGCTCGTTGGGGCGGGTGTCGCTGTACGAGGGCTTCGAGGCGCGGTTCGGGCTGCCGGCCGCGCGCGGCGACTGGGTGCTGTGCTCGGAGTTCCTGGGCGAGCCGGAGCGGTTCGACGGGTGGCGCAAGGCGCTGGCGGAGTGGCTGCGCGAGCAGTACGGCGAGGCGCCCGACCGCACCACCGCCGGGTACGTCATGAGCTGGTACCTCAACGTCGTGGGCGTGCTGGGCGGGCTGCTGTTCCACACCGAGCGGCGGGTGCCGTCGCTGCGGCCCGCCGACGTGGCCGTGAAGGTGGCGGCGGAGGGCAGGCCGCACGTGGTCGGCGTGGCGTTGCTGGCCGACGACTTCGCGTGCCTGCCGGACGACCCGGAGGCCGGCCACCCGGCGGCGACCGTGGTGGCCGACGAGACGGCGTTGGCGGCGTTGCTGCGGGCCCGGTTCGCGGCGCACAGCGCGCAGTTCGTGGGCGCGTTCGGGCCGACCGTGCGGCTGGGGCGGCGGATGCTGTGGGCGGCGGCCACGGACGCGCTGGACAGCGCGGCGTGGACGGTCGGCCAGCTGTGCGGCGACGAGACGGCCGGTGTGATGGACTCGGCGCTGCTGCTGCCGGCCAAGCTCGACCCGTTCACCTCGGCGTCGACCCTGCGCGCGACCGAGACGGGCTGGACCCGCCGCCGCGAGAGCTGCTGCTTCCACTTCGTCCTGCCGAACGCCGAGGCCTGCACCACCTGCCCCCGCGTCTGCTGACGCGCCCCCGAGCGTTCAACTCGGGGTACCTGAACGTAGGACACGCGCGTTCCGAACGTAGGACACGCGCGAGAGTCCTACGTTCACGCCGCGTGTGTCCTACGTTCGGAACACCCGAGTTCAACGCTCGGGGGTGCGGTGGCGGTGGCCGATGGGGATGACCAGCGGGGTGGACGTGACCGGGTCGGGGACGACGCGGGCGTCCAGGCCGAAGACGGCCAGCAGGTTCTCCTCGGTCAGCACGTCCGAGGGCGGGCCGGCCACCACGATCCGGCCGTCCTTCATCGCGACCAGGCGGTCGGCGTAACGGGCGGCCAGGTTCAGGTCGTGCAGCACCATCACCACGGTCCGGCCGAAGTCGCGGTGCAGCCGCTGCACGAGGTCCAGCACGTCGACCTGGTGCGCCAGGTCCAGGTAGGTCGTCGGCTCGTCCAGCAGCAGCAGGTCCGTGCCCTGCGCCAGCGCCATCGAGATCCACGCCCGCTGCCGCTGCCCGCCGGACAGCTCGTCCACGGTCCGGTCGGCCAGCTCCGCCATCCCGGTCATCTCCAGCGCGGACGCCACCGCAGCCTCGTCCTCCGGCGACCACTGCCGGTACCACGCCTGGTGCGGGTGCCGCCCGCGCGCCACCAGCTCGGCCACGGTCAGCCCTTCGGGCGCCTGCGGCGATTGCGGCAGCATCGCCAGCACCTTCGCCACCTCACGGGTCGGCGTCCGGTTGATCCGCTTGCCGTCCAGCACCACGGCACCCGAACGCGCGGGCAGCAACCGACCCAGGGCGCGCAGCAACGTCGACTTGCCGCACCCGTTGGGCCCGATCACCGCCGTCACCGAACCAGACAGCACGTCCAGATCCAGCCCGGACACCACCAGCCGCTCCCCGTACCCGACGGACAGCGCCTGGGCCTGCAGCCGAACTGCGGTCATACCCGTGCCTCCCGGCGACTGCGGACGAGCAGGTACATCAGATAAGGAGCGCCGAGCACCGCGGTCACCACGCCCACCGGCAGCTCGAACCCACCGAACGCCAACCGCGCCACCAGGTCCGACACCACCACGAGCAGCCCGCCGACCACGGCCGACCCGAGCAGCGGCGGCGTGGCGGTCCCGGCCAGCCGCAGCGCGATCTGCGGTGACGCCAGCGCCACGAACGCCACCGGCCCGGCCGACGCGGTGGCCACGGCCGCCAGCACGACGGCCGGCAGCAGCACCACCGTCCGCGCACCGTTGAGCCGCACGCCCAGCCCGCGCACGGTGTCGTCGTCGAACCGCAGCGCACCCAGCAGCCGGGTGCCGACCAGGGCCGCCGGGATCAGCACCGCCAGCGCCAGCCCGACCGGCACGACGTGCTCCCACCCGCGCCCGTTGAGGCTGCCGGTGATCCACACCAGCACCCGCGCCGCGTCGGTCACGTCGCCGACGGTCAGCAGGTAGTGGGTGAAGTTGCCGGTCACCGCCGTGATGCCGACGCCGACGAGCACCAGCCGGAAACCCTCGATCCCCCGCCGCCACGCCAGCCCGTAGACCAGCAGCCCCGCCACCAGCCCACCGCCCAGCGCCGCCAACGGCACGCCGACCGCCGCCGTCGTCCCGCCGACCACGCCCAGCGACCCGCCGAACGTGATCACGGTGACCGCGCCGGCGCCCGCGCCCCACGTGACCCCGAGGATGTCGGGGCTGGCCAACGGGTTGCGCGCGATCGACTGGAACACCGCACCGGCCACGCCGAGCGCCGCCCCGACGAACACCCCGGTCAACGCCCGCGGCAGGCGCAGGTCGAGCACGATGAACCGCTGCCCGCGCTGCCCACCGCCCAGCAGCACGTCGAACACCTGCCCCAGCGGGATCGGGAAGTCACCGCGGGCCACGCTCACCGCACCGGCGAGCACCACCAGCCCCAGCCCGACCACCACCACGGCGAACGGCCGCCACCGCAGCGGACCGGACACGGGCCCGACGCGAAAGCCCTTCACAGCCGCACCAGCTTCCGCCGCCGCACCAGGGCGATGAAGAACGGCGCGCCGACCAGGGCCAGCACGACCCCGACCCCCAGCTCACCCGGCCTGGCCACCACCCGGCCGACGACGTCCGCGACCAGCAGCACGATCGCCCCGATCACCCCGGCGAACGGCAGCAGCCACCGGTGGTCCGGCCCGGTCAGCGCCCGCGCCGCGTGCGGCACGACCAGCCCGAGGAACCCGATCGGACCGCACACCGCCACCGCGCCGCCCACCAGCAACGTCGTCGCGACCACCCCGACGACCCGGGTCGCCACCACCCGCTGCCCGAGCGAGCGGGCCACGTCGTCACCGAGCGCCAGCGCGTTCAGCCCGGACGCGTTCGCGCCCGCCAGCACCAGCCCGAGCACCAGGAACGGCAGCACCTGCCACAACAGGTCGAGGTCGCGCCCGGCGATCGCGCCGACCTGCCAGAACCGGAACGCGTCGAGGCTCTGCCGGTCGAGCAGCACCAGCGCGGACACCAGGCCGTGCATGAGGGCACTGACCGCCGCGCCCGCCAGCGCCAGCGTGACCGGTGTGGGCCCGGTGCGCCCGGACCCCAGCAGGAACACCACGACGCTGGCCACCAGCGCGCCCGCGAACGCGAACCACACGTACCCGTAGAGGCTGCTCACACCCAACGTGAAGATCGACAGCACGACCGCGAACGCGGCGCCCTGGGTGACGCCGAGGATGCCCGGGTCGGCCAACGGGTTGCGGGTGTGGCCCTGCATCAGCGCGCCGCCGACGCCCAGCGCCACCCCCACCGCGATGCCGAGCACCGTGCGCGGCACCCGCAGCTCGCGGATCACGAGGTCGTTCTCCAGCCCGGTCGGCGCGGTCAGCGCGTGCCAGACGTCGGCGAGCGGGATGTCCTTCGCGCCGATGGCCACGCTGGCGAGCGCGACCAGGCCGAGGAGTCCGACGAGCAGGACCAGGCGGGTGCTGCGGAGGGCCAACGCTCCTGCTCCTCCCACGGCGACCCGACCTTCGGTGAGGTGAGCCTAACCGAACACGGTTCGAGCACCGCCCGGTGCCGCCGAACGGACGAGTCGAAGATCACCTGAGCGCCCGATGGCGCGATCCGCGCGACGGTCGCCGGAATGGATCTTCACAACACCGGACAAGACGGCGGAAAACGAGCGAAGGGGCACCGGAGGAATCCGGTGCCCCTTCGTCGATCGACGTAATTGCCGTGGCCTGCGCCACGTCCACAACTCGTGTCAGCCCTGCTGGTGGTAAGCCTCCAGCACCTCGGCCGGGATGCGGCCGCGATCGGACACCTTCATGCCCTGCTTGCGGGCCCACTCCCGAATCGCCTGGTTCTGCTCGCGATCCGCCGAAGCCGGCCGAGCCGCCTTCACACCGGCCGGACGACCCGGGCCGCGCTTGCGGCCACCCGCCTTGCGGGCGCTGGCGACGAAGTCGGCGAGAGCGTCGCGGAGCCTGGAGGCATTGTCCGCAGAAAGGTCGATCTCGTAGGACACACCGTCCAATCCGAAGCCGACCGTCTCCTCGGCCTTCCCACCGTCCAGGTCATCGACCAGGGTCACGGTGACCTTCTGCGCCATGCGTATCCTCCTGGACTCGAATGCGCGGTGTTCCCCGACCGCGACCTAAAGCATTGGCGAGTGCAGGTTAGCGCACAAGTGCGGGAATGCGCCGCCCGGAGTCCGAGAAGTTACTCATTCCGGGCGCACGAGGGGGAACAGGATCGTCTCCCGGATACCGAGACCGGTGAGCGCCATCAGCAGCCGGTCGATGCCCATTCCCACACCACCGGACGGTGGCATTCCGTACTCCAGTGATCGCAGAAAGTCTTCGTCGACCGGCATGGCCTCGACGTCACCGGTCGCGCCAAGGCGGGCCTGGGCTTCCAACCGCTCCCGCTCGACCACGGGGTCCACCAGTTCGGAGTATCCCGTGGCCAACTCGAAACCGCGCACGTAGAGGTCCCACTTTTCGGCGACGCCCGGCCGGCTGCGGTGCTGGCGGGTGAGCGGCGAGGTCTCCACCGGGAAATCACGCACAAACGTGGGCGCGTGCAAGGAGTCGCCGACCAGGTGCTCCCACAGCTCCTCGACCAGCTTGCCGTGACCGAGCTTCGGGTCGGTCTCCAGGCCGTGCTTGTCGGCGAGCTCGCGCAACCGCTCCGAAGAAGTTTCGGGCGTGACTTCTTCGCCCGCCGCTTCGGACAACGAGTCGTACATGCTCAACGTGGTCCACTCGCCGCCGAGGTCGTACTCCGAACCGTCGGCCAGCGTCACCACGTGCGAACCGGCCACCGCCATCGCGGCTTCCTGCACCAGCTCGCGGGTGAGCACCGCGTTCGTGTCGTAGGTGGCGTACGCCTCGTAGTACTCCAGCATGGAGAACTCGGGCGAATGCGAGGAGTCCATGCCCTCGTTGCGGAAGTTGCGGTTGATCTCGAAGACCTTCTCGATACCGCCGACCACGCACCGCTTCAGGTACAGCTCCGGCGCGATCCGCAGGAACAGGTCGATGTCGAGCGCGTTCGACCGGGTCACGAACGGCCGGGCGCTCGCACCGCCCTGCAACGTCTGCAACATCGGGGTCTCGACTTCGACGAAACCGCGCCGGTGGAACGACTCCCGCAACGACCGCACCACCGCGGCCCGGTTGCGCACCGTGTTGCGGGCCTGCTCGCGCAGGATCAGATCCACGTAGCGCTGGCGAATGCGGGTTTCCTCGGCGAGTTCCTTGTGCGCGACCGGCAACGGGCGCAACGCCTTCGCCGCCATCTGCCAGCGGTCCGCCATCACCGACAGTTCGCCGCGGCGCGACGTGATGACCTCGCCCTGCACGAATACGTGGTCGCCCAAGTCGACATCGGACTTCCATTCGGCGAGCGCCTGCTCGCCGACGCCGTTCAGGCTCAGCATCGCCTGCAGTTCGGTGCCGTCGCCCTCGCGCAGCGTCGCGAAGCACAACTTGCCGGTGTTGCGGATGAACATGACCCGGCCCGTCACACCGACCACATCACCGGTCGACGTGTCCGGTTCCAGGTCCTGATGCGCTTCGCGCACCTCGCGCAACGTGTGGGTGCGTGGTACTTCGACCGGATACGGATCGACACCGCGTTCCAGCAGTCGCGCCCGCTTCTCCCGGCGCACCCTCAGCTGCTCGGGGAGATCGTCGTCGCTGGTCGCGGAACCGGTCGCTGGCTGCTCACTCACAGGACGAAGAGTACGGAAAGACCGCTCGGGAAATCGAACCGGATCTCACTAGGCTCTGGGTGGTGACCGGAGACGACTTGCGGGCCCGGCGGGCGAACTCCTTCGGAGCGCGCGCCGCGGCGTACGCGGAACACCGACCGGACTACCCGGCCGAGGCCATCCGCTGGGTCCTGGAGCCACTGGGCGAAGGACCGCACCGGGTGCTCGACCTCGCCGCGGGGACGGGCCAGCTGACCGGCGGCCTGCTCGCCGAGGGCCACTACGTGACGGCGGTGGAACCGGACGAGGCGATGCTGTCGGAACTCGTGCGCCACCACGGCGCGGTGCGCGCGTTGCCCGGCACCGCGGAGCGGATCCCCCTGCCGGACGGCACGGTGGACGCTGTCGTGGTCGGCCAGGCGTTCCACTGGTTCGACCCGGCGCGCGCGCTGCCCGAGATCGCGCGCGTGCTGCGGCCGGGCGGTGTGCTGGCGGCGTTGTGGAACGACTACGACAACTCGGTGCCGTGGGTGGACGGGTTCGTCCGGGTGGCCCAGTCCAGCGTGAGCAAGCGGGACGACCTCGCGTTCGACCCGCTGACCGAGTACGAGCAGTTCACCGACCCGGTGAAGCGGCTCTTCCCGCACGCGCACCGGCGCACCGCCGAGTCGCTGGTCGCGATGGTCAACACGCACTCGCACGCGCTGGTGATCGAGGAGGAGGAACGGGCCGAGCTGAACGCGCGGATGCTCGCGTTCCTCAAGTCCCGCCCGGAAACCGCCGACGGCGAGTTCGACCTGCCGCTGACCGTGTTCGTGAAGCGCCTGCAGCGCACTTGACCGCGAGGTCGCGTCGGGGCGACCGAGCCCGCCGTCCGCGGAGCAGCGGCCATCCAACACCGCCTACTTCATATTGCGTTCGAAGACCAGCCTCAGCCCCAACAACGTCAGGTCCGGCACGTGCGCCTGGATGGTGGCCGACTCGGTCACCACCAGGGGCGCGAGGCCACCGGTCGCGATGACCGTGACCGGGCCGGGTTCGCTGAGCTGCAGCTCGTCCACGATCCGGCGCACCAGGCCGTCCACCTGGCCGACGAACCCGTAGACGATGCCGGACTGCAGGCACTCCACGGTGTTCTTGCCGATGACCGAACGAGGACGCACCAGCTCGACCTTGCGCAGCTGGGCGGCACGCGCGGCCAACGCGTCCACGGAGATCTCGATGCCCGGCGCCAGCGCACCGCCGAGGAACTCGCCCTTGGCCGAGATGACGTCGAGGTTCGTGGACGTGCCGAAGTCGACCACGACGCACGCCGTGCTGTGCAGGTGGTGCGCGGCCAGCGTGTTGATCACCCGGTCGGAGCCGACCTCCTTGGGGTTGTCCACCAGCAGCGGCACACCGGTCCGCACGCCCGGCTCCACCAGCACCTTGGGCACGCTGGAGTAGTACCGGCCGAGCATCACGCGCAGCTCGCGCAGCACCGCGGGCACGGTGGACAGCGCCGAGATGCCGGTGATCTTGTCCGCGTACTCGCCGAGCAGGCCGCGCATGGTCAGCGCCAGCTCGTCGGCGGTCATCCGGGCGTCGGTGCGCATCCGCCAGTCCCGGATCAGCGCGGCGGAGTCCCCCGTGCCGTCGTACAGGCCCAGCACGATGTTGGTGTTGCCGACGTCGATGGCGAGCAGCACTGCGCTTCCCCCTAGTCCTCGGCCTGGATCAACGCGTCCAGCGCCGCCGCGTCCTCGGTCTCCGCCGCCACCGGTTCCGGCAGCGCGGACGTGGACCCGTTCACCAGGCCCGAACCCTCGGGCGCGTGCGCCGGGTCCGCGCCGAGCTCGACCACCTTGTTGTCGGCGTCGACGAAGACCACCTTCGGTTCGTACACCCGCGCCTCAGCGTCGTCCATCTGCCCGTAGGCGATGAGGATCACCAGGTCGCCGGGCTTGACGAGGTGTGCCGCCGCGCCGTTGATGCCGATCACGCCGGTGCCGCGCTCGCCGGGGATGACGTAGGTCTCCAGGCGCGCGCCGTTGGTGACGTCCACGATCGCGACCTGCTCGCCCGCCAGCAGGTCGGCGGCCTCCATCAGGTCCTCGTCCACCGTGACCGAGCCGACGTAGTGCAGGTCGGCCTGGGTGACGGTGGCCCGGTGGATCTTCGACTTGAGCATGGTGCGGAACATGGCGGTCCCCTTACTCGTCACCGGTGCCGAGCAGCACGGCGGCGTTGTCGATCAGTCGGGTGGAGCCGACGCGGGCGGCCACCAGCAGGCGGGCGTCGCCGTTCTCCGGCGCCGGGCCGAGGTCGGGCGCGCGCAGCTCCAGGTAGTCGAGGTCGACGCCGGGCGCCGCGGCGAGCGTGTCGTGCGCGGCCTTCAGCACGGCGTCCGCGCCCTGGCCGCTGACGTACGCGCCGGCCACCAGGGCCGCCGACAGCGCGGTCGCGGCCGAGCGCTCCTCCTCGGACAGGTAGCGGTTGCGCGAGGACAGCGCCAGGCCGTCCGGTTCGCGCACGGTCGGCACGCCGACCACGTCCAGGCCGAAGTTCAGGTCGCGCGCCATCCGGTGGATCAGCGTGAGCTGCTGGTAGTCCTTCTCGCCGAACACCGCGTAGGTCGGCTGCACGATGTTGAACAGCTTGGCCACCACGGACAGCACGCCGGCGAAGTGGCCGGGCCGCGTCCGGCCCTCCAGCTCGTCGCCGAGCGGGCCCGGGTCGACGGTGATCGTGCTGCCGGGCAGGTACATGTCGTCCACGGACGGCGCGAAGACCAGGCCGACGCGCTCCTCGCGGCAGATGTCCACATCGGAGTCGAAGCTGCGCGGGTAGCGGTCGAAGTCCTCGTTCGGGCCGAACTGGGTCGGGTTCACGAAGATGGAGACGACGACCACGGTGTTCTGCATGACCTGCGCTTCGCGGATCAGCTTGCGGTGGCCCTCGTGCAGCGCGCCCATGGTCGGCACCAGGGCGATGTTGCGACCGGCCGCCTTCAACGCCTTGGTGACGCGACGCAGCCGGTCCGGGTCGCGGTGCACCGTCACGTCGTTCGGCGTGTAGTCGTCCTTGGTGAGCGGCTTGGTCATGCCTGTCCCTCTAGGGTGGTGCGGACTTCGGACGCGAGTTCGGGCTTGAGCAGCCCCGCCGCCCGGGCGCGCGCCGCGGTGCGGAGCGCCAGGATTCGGTACGCGGGCAGCGATTCGGTGTCGGCGAGCACCGCGAGGTGCTTGGCCACGGTGCCCGCGTCACCGCGCGCGACGGGGCCGGTGAGGGCGCGGTCGCCGTGCCGCAGGGCGTTGTCCAGCGCGGCGGACAGCAGCGGGCCGAGCATGCGCTCGGCGTCGTGGATGCCCGCGCCGCGCAGCAGGTCGGCGCAGTCGGCGACCAGGGTGATCAGGTGGTTCGCGCCGTGCGCGAGGGCGGCGTGGTAGAGCGGGCGGGCGGCCTCGGGCACGCGCACCGGTTCGGCGGACATCTCCACCACCAGCGCCTCGCCGACGTGCCAGGCGATCTCGTCGTCGTCGGCCGCCGTGACGCCGACGGAGCAGGCGTTCACCCGCTGCACGTCCTCGACCCGGCCGGTGAACGTCATCACGGGGTGCAGCGCCAGGCACAGCGCGCCGAGCTCGGCGGCGGGCCGCAGCACCGCCACGCCCTGCGCGCCGCTGGTGTGCACGACGATCTGCCCGGCGCGCAGCGATCCGGTGGCGACGAGGCCGCGGACCAGGCCCGGCAGCTCGTCGTCCGGCACGGCCAGCAGCACCAGGTCGGCGGAGGCGGCGACCTCCGGCGGAGACAGCACGGGCACGTCCGGCAGCAGCTCTTCGGCGCGGCGCAGCGAGTCACGGGATACGGCGGAGACGGCGCTCACGACGTGTCCCGCCCGGGACAGCGCGGCACCCAGCACCGAACCCACCCGGCCGGCCGAGATCACTCCCACGGCCAACCGCGCGGGGCGGGGGGTCGCGTCCATGCGACGTACTCCTTCACCGCGGCGTTCCAGTCCCGATGCTCGGGTACCGGACGACGGCCGCGAGCGTAATCCGGTGTGGTGCCCTGGGCCGTCAACTGCGACGAACGCCACCCGCGGCCTTCAGCGCACCCGGCGCGTCGACGGCCGCCTGACGTGCGGCGATGAGCGCGGTGAGCAGCTGGGCGTGACGTTCTTCCGCGTCGTGGCCCGCCGTGCCGCCCGCCATGCGGTGCCGCAGGAACGCCAGTTCCGTGGCGGCGGCCTGGTAGCCCGCGACCGCCTTGGCCGCCTCGTCGCCGACCTTGCGCTTGACCGTGCGCCGCCACCGGCTGCGGCCCTGCAGGCTGGCCAGCAGGGTGACCTCGCTGGAGGCGATCCACTTGTTGGCGGCCATGGCGGGCAGCTGGCCCGCGACGATCCGCTGCTCGCGGCGGCGCTGCCAGACGACCATGACCACCATGCCGGCGAAGATCGGCACCATGATCAGGAAGTACAGGTTGATGAACGTGGAGCCGGTGCCGACCGTGGTGGAGAAGTTCCACAGCGAGTGCAGGCCGGCCGCGCCGAGGTAGCCCAGGACCGGTGCGACGACCCTGAGCCGGCGGCTCGTGGTCACCGCGGCGATGCCGATCCCGATGCCGGTCATCGACGTGAACAGCGGGTGCGCGAACGGCGAGAGCACCCCGCGCAGGATGAACAGCGCGATCACGCCGCTGCTCAGGTCGCCGAAGCCGCTGTCGGAGAAGACCCGGGCGAAGTACCAGATGTTCTCGGTGAACGCGAAGCCGGCGGCCGTCACGCCCGCGTACACCACGCCGTCCACCACGCCGTCGAACTCGTGGCGGCGGCGCAGGAACAGCACCAGGATGAACGCCGCCTTCGCGGCCTCCTCGGTGATCGGCGCGCCGACCACGGCGGCGAACGTGCTGCCGTCACCGCCGTCGATGAGCTGGCCGAGCACGTGCGCGGTCTGGTTGAACACCAGCGAGGTGATCGTCGCGCCGCACGCGCCCCAGAAGAACGCCAGCAGGAGGATCTTGGCGGGCTCCGGCTCCCAGCGGTCGACCCACAGGTAGGCGCCGATCACCGCGAGCACGGGCAGCAGCGCGGCCACCGCGCCGACGAGGATCGGCAGCAGACCGGTCTGGGAGGTGCCGAGGCCCAGCAGGACCAGCCCGCAGGCGCCCAACGCGATCAGCCCCAGGACCGGGAGCAGGACGGTCCAGCGCTGCTGGTCGACTCGCGGGCGGGCGGGAGTGGTCACGGGGAGAAACCTTAAAGGGACACTTGACCGATGGTGGACTCGGAAGCCCTGTGGCGGGAGGCGTTGTACGGGCCGTCGGGGTTCTTCACGCGTGGCGAGGTGCCCGCGGACCACTTCCGCACTGCTCCGTTGGTGGGTCCTGAGCTGGCCGAAGCGCTGCTCGTGCTGCTCGATCGGGTGGATTTCGCCCTCGGTCGGCCGGAGCGGCTGGATTTCGTGGACGTCGGGGCGGGTGGCGGCGAACTGGCCGGTGCGGTGCGGTCCCTGGCGTCGGGCGGGCTCGCGGCGCGGCTGGTGGTGACGGCGGTGGACGTGGGGCCGGCGCGGTCGGTGCCGGGGGTGCGGTGGCGGTCGACGCTGCCGTCGTCGGTGTGCGGGTTGTTGGTGGCGCACGAGTGGCTGGACGCGGTGCCGTGTCCGTTGGTCACGGGGCCGTCGTCCCACCCTTGGTTGGATCGGTGGTGGCCGGTGCGGGAGGAGGGTGAACGGGCGGAGATCGGCGAGCCGCGGGATGCGGCGTGGGCGGAGGCCGTGTCGCGGGTGGTGCGCGGGGCGGCGTTGGCGGTGGACTACGGGCACGTGCGGGCCGACCGGGTGGTGGGGCGGTACGCGGAGGGCACGTTCGCCGCGTACCGGGGTGGGCGCCGGGTGGAGCCGGTGTTCGACGGCAGCTGCGACCTGACGGCGCACGTGGCGCTGGACGCGTGCGCCGAGGCGGCCGGCGGCGAGTGGGTGCTGGTCTCGCAGCGGGACGCCTTGGCCGCCCTGGGCCTGGACGGCACACCGCCCCCACCGCGCCTGACCACGGCAGGCCCGGCGGACGCGGGCGCGCGGGCGGACACCGGCGCAGGGGCGCGGGAGCGGGCCGGTGCGGGCAGCGGAGCGGGGGCGGGAGCTGGGTTGGCGTGGTTGGTGGCGGCCGAGCGGGCGTCCCGCATCGCCGAGTTGCGGGCTTCGGGCGGCCTGGGGTCGTTCGGGTGGCTGCTGCACGGAGTCGGCGTGCCCGTGTCGGCGCTGCTCCCGCCGCTTCCCCCGTGGCGGCCCTGAGCCCGCTCCCGCCACGACACCCCTACAGCGACCAAAGCGCCCGCCCACGAAAATCCGCGCGAAAAAGTTCGCCCGGCGATGTCGAGAACCGCCGACCGGCTGCGTCCCCGGTGCGAACGAGCCCAGAATGGGGCGCGACAGCACCGAGGAGAACCACGATGGCCAAGTACCTGCTGCTCAAGCACTACCGCGGCGCCCCGGAAGCGGTCAACGACGTGCCGATGGACCAGTGGACGCCCGAGGAGATCACGGCCCACGTGCAGTACATGCGCGACTTCGCGGACCGGCTGGTCGAGACCGGCGAGTTCGTGGACGAGCGCGCGCTCGCACCCCAGGGGACGTTCGTCCGGTACGACGGCGAGGGCCGCCCGCCGGTCACCGACGGCCCGTTCGCCGAGACGAAGGACCTCATCGCCGGCTGGATGATCATCGACGTCGACAGCTACGAGCGCGCCGTCGAGCTGGCCGGTGAGCTGTCGGCGGCACCCGGCGCGGGCGGGAAGCCGATCCACGAGTGGCTGGAGCTGCGCCCGTTGCTGACCGCGCAGCTCACCGTCACCGAGTGACCTCCCCGCTGGACGAGGCCCTGCTCCGCAGCCTCACGCCGAACGTGCTCGGGATCCTCGTCCGCCGCGGAGCGGACTTCGCGGCGGCCGAGGACGCCGTGCAGGACGCGCTGGTCGAGGCGGTCCGCGTCTGGCCGGCCGACCCGCCGCGCGACCCCAAGGGCTGGCTGACCACGGTGGCGTGGCGCCGGTTCCTCGACGCGACCCGGTCCGACGCCGCCCGCCGCCGGCGCGAGGACCTGCTGGACGAGGAGCCGCCGCCCGGACCCGCGCAATCGGCCGACGACACGCTCCAGCTCTACTTCCTGTGCGCCCACCCGTCACTGACGCCGTCGTCCGCGGTCGCGCTCACGCTGCGCGCCGTGGGCGGCCTCACCACCCGCCAGATCGCCCAGGCCTACCTGGTGCCCGAGGCGACCATGGCGCAGCGCATCAGCCGGGCCAAGCGCACCGTCTCCGGGGTGAGGCTGGACCAGCCCGGCGACGTCGCCACCGTGCTGCGCGTGCTCTACCTGGTCTTCAACGAGGGCTACTCCGGCGACGTCGACCTCGCCGCCGAGGCCATCCGGCTCACCCGGCAGCTCGCGGCCGCGATCGACCACCCGGAGGTGGCCGGGCTGCTCGCCCTCATGCTGCTCCACCACGCCCGACGCGCCGGCCGCACCAAACCCGATGGCAGCCTGGTCCCGCTCGCCGAGCAGGACCGCGGCCGGTGGGACACCGCGGCGATCGCCGAGGGCGTCGAGATCCTGCAGGCGGCCCTGGCCCGCGACCGGCTGGGCGAGTTCCAGGCCCAGGCGGCGATCGCCGCGCTGCACGCCGACGCGCCCACCGCCGAGGAGACCGACTGGGTGCAGATCGTCGAGTGGTACGACGAGCTCATCCGCCTGACCGACAACCCGGTCGTCCGGCTCAACCGCGCGGTGGCCGTCGGGGAGGCGGACGGACCGCGGGCCGGGCTCGCCGCGCTCGCCGGGCTGGACGACTCGCTGCCCCGCCACACCGCGGTGGCGGCCCACCTCCACGAACGCGACGGCGACCTGGCCACCGCGGCACGCCTGTACGTCGAAGCGGCCGACCAGGCACCCAACCTCGCCGAACGCGCCCACCTGACCCGCCAGGCCGCCCGGCTCAACGCCATCCTGCGGCGCTGAGCACCCGTCGCGACCCCGACGACCGAAGACCGCCGGCGGCACCACCCGTCCCGGACCAAGGTCGAGCGCATGAGAATCCACGCGCTGCCCGACGACGTGCTCGCCCGTGCCCGCGAGCTCGCCGGCACGGACGAGCACCACGAACTGCACGACGAGTCACCCGGCGCACCGCTGCGCTGCTGCCTGCGCAAAGCCGGGCCAGGCGAGCCGGTGATCCTGTTCCGCCACACGCCCACCGCGGGCACCGGACCGTACGAGGAGCTGGGACCGGTGTTCGCGCACGCCGAGCCGTGCGACGGGCCGGCGACCACCGCGGAGTTCCCGGAAGCGTTCCGCCACGCCCCGCGGATCCTGCGCGCCTACACCGCCGACGGCCGCATCCACGGCGGCGAGATCGCCACGCCGGACACCCTCACCGACCGGGTCGACGCCCTGCTCGACGACCCGGACGTCGCCGAGGTCCAGGTCCGCAGCGTCTCCCACGGCTGCTTCCTGTTCGCGATCACCCGCGACCGGGCCTGACCCGGCACGACGGCGCGGCCGTGCGACGATGGCCGGGTGGAGATCACCGTTGGCGTGGGCGCCGGTGCCCGCCACCTGGGCGTGGACCGGGTGGTCGACCTCGGTCCCCTGCACCCGTCGGCGCACGGCGCGTACCGGCTCCGGCTGACCGTCCGCGACGACGAGGTCATCACCGCCGCCGCACCCCTGGTCGGGCACCTGCACCGGGGCGCGGAGAAGCTGTTCGAGGTCCGCGACTACCGGCAGGTCCTCACCCTGGCCAACCGGCACGACTGGCTGGCCGCCTTCTGCAACGAGCTGGCCGTCGCGCTGGCCGTGGAACGCATGACCGGCATGGACGTCCCGCCCCGCGCCCAGGTGCTGCGCGTCCTGCTGTGCGAGCTGAACCGGATCATGGCGCACCTGGTGTTCCTGGCGCCGCTCACCGGCGCCCGCAACCGCGATGCCGTGCAGGCCGTGCTGGAAGAGGCGTCCGGCGGCCGGATCCACTTCATGTTCAACCGGATCGGCGGCCTGCGCGAGGACGTCCCCGCGGGCTGGACCGACCGGGTGCGCGAAGTGTTGTCCACTGTGGACCCCGGTGGAGCGCCGGAGGGGTTGGCGGGCCTCGGGGTCCTCGGCCGTGACGCCGCGCTCGCGTTCGGCGTCACCGGACCGATCGGCCGGGCGTCCGGTGTGGACTTCGACCTGCGCCGCGACGACCCGCTGCCCGGCTACCGGAACCTGGACGTGCGGCCCGTCGTGCGCGCGGAAGGCGACGCGCTGGCCCGCGTCCGCTGCCTGGTGGACGAGGTCCACCAGTCCGTCGCGCTCGCCCACCGATGCCTGGACGACCTGCCGACCGGCCCGGTGAACCTGCGGCTGCCCAAGGCGATCAAGGCGCCCGAGGGCTCGGTCTACACGTGGGTGGAGGCGCCGCTGGGCACGTCCGGCGTGCACCTCGCGTCACGCGGCGAGAAGACGCCGTGGCGGCTGAAGCTGCGCACACCGTCGTTCAACAACGTCCAGGCCCTGTCCGCGTTGCTGCCCGGCACGAAGGTGGCCGACCTGCCCGCGGTGCTCGGGTCGTTCGCCGTGGTCGTCGGCGACATCGACAAGTAGGCAGCACTAATCCTCGCGGCGACGGCGGCGGCGCGGTGAGTCGCCGCCCCCGAACGCGGCGAGCAGCTCGCTGACCGACTTGCCGTCCGCGTGGGCACCGGCAGGCTCCGGCTCGGGCGCGCTGCGCCTGCCGGACGGCTTCGGGGTGTCCTCCCACGAGTCCCAGTGCTCTTCGGCCCGACGACGGCCAACCGTCTCGGCCGCCCGACGACGACCCTCCGGGGTCACGGCCGCCGACGCGGAATCCGCCGAACGACCGCCGACCGCCTCCGGCTCGTCCACGGGGCGGTGCCCGCCGGTCAGCTCGGCGGCACGGCGCGACCGGCGCGCCTCGTCCTCGGCCGCGACCCGACGCGCGGGTTCCGCCACCGGCACGTGCTCACCGGTCAGCTCGGTCCGCGTCACCGGACGACGTGCCTCGACCGGATCAGGTCGACCCACCGGCCGGTGTTCACCGGTCAGGTCGGCACGGGCCGCGGGCCGACGCGCCTCCACCGGGCGGTGCTCACCGGTCAACTCCGCCCGCGTCACCGGACGACGTGCCTCGACCGGATCGGGACGACCCACGGGCCGGTGCTCGCCCGTCAGCTCGGCCCGCGCACCGGTCCGCCGCCCGGGGTCGCCCGCCGGACCCACCGGGCGGTGCTCACCGGTCAGCTCGGCCCGGGCGGTCGACGGTCGGCGGACGTCCGCGGGCACGGAGCGCTGCTCGCCGGTCGACTCGGACCGCGGCACGGCCCGCTGCTCGCCCGTCCGCCGCACCGCGCCGCCCGCACCCTCGGGCCGCCGCGCGGGACCTTCCGCCACCGCGTCCCGGCTGATCATCTCGGTCCGCTCGGCCACCCGGCTGCGCCGCTGCACGGTGTGCTCGGTCTTCGACGGCTCGGCCGGCCGCGCCGGTGCCGCCGGCGGCGACAACCGCGCCGCCAGGTCCCGGTTCACCCGTTCCGTCGGCTCGGGCTTCGCGGGCTCCCGCCGCACCACCGGCGGCGTCGGGCGGGGCTGCGCCGTCGCACGGGCGGGCTCCCGGCGCACCGGCTGGGCCTGTTCGCGCCGCGCGGGCTCGGGGCGCGTCGGTTCGGGACGCCGAACCTGGTCCTTGCGCGAGGTGTCGACGTTGACCCGCTCGATCAGCTCGGTCCGATCGGCCTGCGGCTTGTCCGCGGCCTTCGGCGCCACCGGCACGGCGGGCCCGGCGTTGATGATCCGCTTGTCGCCCACCGCCATCAGCCGCGACTGGTCGGACAGGGCGCGCATCCGGGTCGACTCGGCGCGCAGCGCCACCCGCTCGACCAGCACCTCGCCGCCGAGCAGGGCCTCCAGGTTCTCCCGCAGGGCGCGCAGCTCGCCGCGCAGCGCCTCCAGGTCGTCCCTGGCCTCCTCCCGCACCCGCTTGCGGGTCTCGGCCTCGACCTCCAGCTCGTACTCGCGACGTGCGGCGATCTCGCGTTCCAGCTCGAGTTCGTAGACCGACTGCAGGTCGGCCACCTCGTCCTCGCGCTCGGCGATCTGCTTGCGGTAGCGGGCCGCGAGGAACGCGCCGACGAGCGCGGCCCACAGCGCCGCTACCACCGCCAGCCGCAGCCAGCGGGCGTTGTCGCTCAGCACCAGCACCGCCGCGGCACCCAGTGCGAGCGCCAATGCCGCTACCAGCAGTAGTCGCCCGAAGCCACGACCGTGATGTTGCTGCTCGTCATCTTCCGACGCGCCTCGCCCGGTCATGGCGTCTACCGTACCGGTCAGTTACCCGATCGAGACCTCCGCGTCGGTATCTATTGATCGAGATGCGGGTCGTCGGGTGTCTTGCAGCACCGTTCCAGCCACAACGCGGCACCGATGAGCACGGCCGCGCAGGCGATCCCGACGAACCCGCTGACCGTGTCGTTGTCGGCCGCCTCGAACTCGCCACGAGCCGGCAGCACGTACACGAGCACGCCCGCCCACGCGCCCGCCATGATCGCGCCGAGCAGCGACGACGCCTTGGCGAACGCCACCGCCCGGGCCGCGGTCAGCGGCTCGACGGGCCGCGCGCCGGGCTTGCGCAGGATGCGGGCACGCAGCGAGGACGCCAGGTACAGGTTGACCGCCGCGATCACCAGCAGGGTGAAACCGGCGAACGCGGGCAGCGGCGGCAGCGTGTCGTAGGCGAGCCTGATCAGCAGGTGCGCGAGCAGTCCCGCGACGAGTCCGGCGGCGAGCAGGTCACGTGGCTTGGTGAACCTCACGCCACCATCGTCCCCGACTACTCGGCCAGCGCGGTCTCGCGCCTGCCGAACAGCGACAGCACGGGCAGCCACGGTCCGGGGTCGGTGTCCCAGTCCAGCCCGCGCACCTGGTCTTCGTTGCGCCGCCCGCCCAGCACGCGCAGCAGCTCGAACGACGACGTCCGCAGCGTGCCCGCCGGGTCGCCTTCGCCGAGGACCCGGTCGCCGTGCTCCAGCGTGATCCGCAACGCGGGCAGGTGCCCCGCCCGCAGCCGCTTGTCCAGCTCCTGCAACGGCCGCGTCAGCGCCGCCCGCACCGCCACGTTGTCCCGCTCGCCCGGCCGGCCGAGCGCGGTGCGGATGTCGTGCTCGTGCGAGACGATCTCGGCGATGAGCACCGCGCCCAGCGGCGAGTCGAACAGCCCTTCGGCGACCTGGAAGTTCCGCTCCCACTCGACCAGCAGGTCGCCCAGGCTCCGGCCGCGCCGGTCGCTCACGTGCCGCTCGCCCCACGAGCCGTCCTCGACGCCGTCGAACCGCTGCTCGGTGCAGTCGCCGAGCCCGCCCGCCAGGTGCGCGACCACGTCCCGGACCGTCCACCCGGGGCAGGCTTCGACCGGCGCGTCGGGGTCGCCGCCGGTGGCCAGGCTGATGATCCGCCGCCGTGCGGCGTCGTAAGTGACCGCGTTGCTCATCGCGCCACCTCCGCGGCCACGCTAACCCCGCGCCACGACCACCGCAGGGTTCGTCACGTCAGCCGGAGATCATCCCGTCGGGTGACCCCGCTGACGTCCAGCCCGGCGAGCAGGTCGCGCACCGGACCGTGGCCGGGCACGACCGCGTCCGGCTCCACGTCCAGCCACGGCACCAGCACGGACGCGCGGTCGTGCGCGCCGGGGTGCGGCAGCAGCAGTTCCGGGTCGGTCGACCGCACACCGTCCACCGTGACGACGTCCACGTCCAGCGTGCGCGGCCCCCAGCGCCGTTCCCGGACCCGCCCCGCCGCCCGCTCCAACGCCTGCCCGCGCCGCAGCCAGCCCCACTCGTCCACGTCACCGGAGACGACGAGCACCGCGTTGAGGAAGTCGTCCTGGTCGGTCACGCCCCACGGCGCCGTCTCGTACACCGGTGACGCGGCCACCAGCACGTCGGCGAACCCGGTCACCGCGAGCCGCAGGTAGCCCAGCCGGTCACCCAGGTTCGAGCCCAGCGACAGCACCGCCCTAGTCACGGGTGCGCCGGATCGTCACCGCGACGTCCTCGAACGCCAGCGGGATCGGGGCCGACGGCTTGTGCACCGTCACCTCGGTCGCCCGCACCCGCAGGTCGGTCATCACCTCGTCGGCGACCTTGCCCGCCACCGTCTCGATCAGGTCGTACGGCCCACCGGCCACGATCGCCGCGGCGCGCTCGGCCAGCTCGCCGTAGTGCAGCGTGTCCCGCAGGTCGTCCGTGGCCGCCGCGCGCGACAGGTCCAGCCACGCGGTGATGTCGACCAGGAAGTCCTGGCCGTCGCGCTTCTCGTGCTCGAACACGCCGTGGAACCCGCGCACCCGCAGGCCCTTCAACGAGATCCGGTCAGTCACCGCCACCTCCGCCGGGACGCTCACGTCAGTGGGCACCGCCACGCCTCCACGCCCGCGCCACCGCGACCGCGTCCAACGACCGGTCGACGTCGTGCACCCGCACGCCCCACGCGCCGACGAACGCCGCCAGCGCCGACACCGCCGCGGTCGCGTCCTCCCGGCCGTCCGGGGGCCGGTCGCCGAGCAGGGTGCCGAGGAACCGCTTGCGCGACGCGCCGACCAGCACCGGGAACCCCAGCTCCAGCAACGAGCCGAGCCCGTGCAGCAGCTGCCAGTTGTGGGTGGCGTTCTTCGCGAACCCCAGGCCCGGGTCGAGGATGATGTCGTCCGACGCCACCCCGGCGGCCATGGCGGCGTCCACCTGGCGGCACAGCTCGTCGCGCACGTCGCGCACCACGTCGTCGTAGACGGCCAGCTCGTCCATCCGCCTGCTGTGCCCGCGCCAGTGCATCAGCACGTACGGCACGCCCGCCGACGCCACCAGCGGCGCCATCCCCGGATCGGCCAGGCCGCCGGACACGTCGTTGACGATCGACGCGCCCGCGTCCAGCGCCGCCCGCGCCACCTCGGCCCGCGTGGTGTCCACGCTGACCGGCACGCCTTCGGCGACCAGCGCCCGGATCACCGGCGCGACCCGCGCGGCCTCCACGTCCGGCGACACCCGGTCCGCGCCGGGCCGCGTCGACTCGCCGCCGACGTCCACCAGGTCCGCGCCGCGCCGGAACATCGCCACGCCGTGCGCCACCGCGTCGTCGAGGTCGAGGTACCGGCCGCCGTCGGAGAACGAGTCCGGTGTGACGTTGAGCACGCCCATCACCACGCAGTGCCCCGGCCTGGGCACGCTCACCGCAAACGTCCCTTGATCAGCTCGATCGCCTCCGACCGCGACGACGCCGAGTCGCGCAGCAGCCCGCGCACCGCCGACGTCGTGGTGCGCGAACCGGGCTTGCGCACGCCGCGCATGGCCATGCACAGGTGCTCGGCCTCGACCACCACGATCACGCCGCGCGGTTCGAGCCGCCGCATCAGCGCGTCCGCGACCTGCGACGTCAGCCGCTCCTGCACCTGGGGCCGCTTGGCGTACAGGTCGACCAGCCGGGCCAGCTTCGACAGCCCGGTCACCCGGCCGTGCTCGTTCGGGATGTAGCCGACGTGCGCGACGCCGTGGAACGGCAGCAGGTGGTGCTCGCAGAACGAGAACATCGGGATGTCGGTGACCAGCACCAACTCCTCGTGGCTCTCGTCGAACGTGCGGGCCAGCACGCTGTCCGGGTCGGTGTGCAGCCCGGCGAACAGCTCCCGGTACGCCCGCGCCACCCGGGCGGGCGTGTCGCGCAGCCCTTCGCGCTCCGGGTCCTCACCGCACGCGAGCAGCAGCTCACGCACCGCCGCCTCGGCCCGCCTCTGGTCGAAGGGTCGGCGCGCGAGACCGGCCCCCCCGTTCACGGAGAGGCCGGTCTGGTCGAGCGCGATGTCGTGCTCGGTCACGTGCGGTTGTCCGGGTCCGTGTCGAAGGACCGCTTCCCCGCTTCCGCGTCCGTCGGCTCCGGCTGCCACTGGGGTGGCTGCGGGGCGCCGCCGGGCACCGTCGCGGGCGTCCACCCGGGCGGGGCGCCGTAGTTCGGCGGACCGGACGACGGGTGCTGCGGCTGCGGCTGGTAGGGCTGCGGCTGCTGCTGCGGGTAGGCCTGCGGGTACGGCTGGGCCTGGGGGTACGGCTGGGCCTGGGGGTACGGCTGCGCCGGCGACTGCTGGGGCTGCGCACCGTTGCCGCTGTGCGGCGTCGGCACCCCGTCCTGGACCGGCGCGTCGGAGTCCAGCGTGTCCTCGATCGCGGGCGGCCACGGCTCGCCGCGCTCCTTGGCCAGTTCCGCCGGGGTCTTGACCGGCGGCTTGTCCGACGGGGTGCGGTTGCCGAACTCGTTGAACTTGGTGATCCGCGGGCGCTTCTCGACCGCGGCGAAGATCCGCTCCAGGTCCTTCTGGTGCAGGGTCTCCTTCTCGATCAGCTCCAGCGTCAGCGCGTCGAGCACGTCGCGGTAGGTGTTGAGCACCTCGTACGCCTCGGTGTGCGCGGCCTCGATCAGCTCGCGGACTTCCTCGTCGATCTCGTGCGCGACTTCCAGCGAGTAGTCGGCCTGGCGGCCCATGTTGCGGCCGAGGAACGGCTCGCCCTGCTCCTGGCCGTACTTGACCGCGCCGAGCCGGGCGGACATGCCGTACTCGGTGACCATCGCGCGGGCGATCTTGGTCGCCTGCTCGATGTCGTTGGACGCGCCCGTGGTCGGCTCGTGGAAGACGAGTTCCTCGGCGGAGCGGCCACCCAGCGCGAACACCAGCCGGGCGATCATCTCCGACCTGGTCATCAGGTCCTTGTCCTCCTCGGGCACGGACAGGGTGTGACCACCCGTCCGGCCGCGGGCCAGGATCGTGACCTTGTAGACCGGGTCGATGTCCGGCATCGCCCACGCGGCCAGGGCGTGCCCGGCCTCGTGGTAGGCGGTGATCTTCTTCTCCTTCTCGGAGATGATCCGGCTCTTGCGGGCCGGACCGCCGATCACCCGGTCGACGGATTCCTCCAGCGCGGCGCCGGTGATGACCGTGCCGTTCTGGCGCGCGGTGAGCAGCGCGGCCTCGTTGACCACGTTGGCCAGGTCGGCGCCGGAGAAGCCCACGGTGCGCTTGGCCAGGCCGTCGAGGTCGGTTTCGGGGGCCAACGGCTTGCCCTTGGCGTGCACGCGCAGGATCTGCTTGCGGCCCTTCAGGTCCGGTGCGGACACCGGGATCTGCCGGTCGAAGCGGCCGGGGCGCAGCAGCGCCGGGTCCAGGATGTCGGGCCGGTTGGTCGCCGCGATCAGGATGATCCCGCCGCGCGAGTCGAAGCCGTCCATCTCGACCAGCAGCTGGTTGAGCGTCTGCTCGCGCTCGTCGTGACCGCCGCCCATGCCGGCGCCGCGGTGGCGGCCGACCGCGTCGATCTCGTCCACGAAGATGATGCACGGCGCGTTCTGCTTGGCCTGCTCGAACAGGTCGCGCACGCGCGAGGCGCCGACACCGACGAACATCTCCACGAAGTCCGAGCCGGAGATCGAGTAGAACGGCACGCCCGCCTCGCCCGCCACGGCGCGCGCGAGCAGCGTCTTGCCGGTGCCGGGAGGGCCGTACAGCAGCACGCCCTTGGGGATCTTCGCGCCCAGGGCCTGGTAGCGGCCCGGGTTCTGCAGGAAGTCCTTGATCTCGTAGAGCTCTTCGACGGCCTCTTCGGCACCCGCGACGTCGGCGAACGTCGTCTTGGGCATGTCCTTGGACAGCTGCTTGGCCTTGGACTTGCCGAAGTTCAGGACGCGGTTGCCGCCGCCCTGCGCGTTGTTCATCATCCACATCAGCAGGAGCAGCAGCAGGCCCAGCGGGACCAGGTACAGCAGCATCTGCATCAGGAACGAGTCCTGCGTGACCTTGGTCTCCACGACCGGCTTGTTGTTCGCCTGGTCGAGGATGGTGAAGACCTCGTCCGTGGAGCTCGCCGGGAACTGGGCGCGCACGCGGTTGCTGCCCTCGACGGTCACCCCGTCGTTGAGGGTGAGCTTGAGGAGCTGCTCCTTGTCCTCGATCGTGGCTTCCTTGACCTGGCCGTCCCGGATCTGTTGCAGTGCCTGGGACGTCTTGATCGGGGTGTAGCCCCGGTTGTCGTCGAAGAGCACGTTGAAGGCGTAAAAGAGCAGCAACACCGCCAAGATCCACAGCAGCGGGTTGCGAAGCAGGCGCTTGCGGTCCATGCACTTACGGCCGGCGGGCGGCCTCGACCCTCCCTGACTTGTCGACGGGCGCAGACGGGCACACCCGTCCGACCAGACTACCGCCCATGGCTCGGGCGGAGCGCTCCGCGTGCGGGCCCTGTCGCGTCTTGCCGGACCAACGGGCGGGGACGGCTCCGGGTTCCCGTGGTGACCGCGAACACGCGTCGCAGGTCAAGGAGGTTCAGCCGGTCGGATGATTCGATCATGAACCGGCGGGGAACCACCCGCGTATCCATTACGAGGGGTTATCCGTTACTAGCAGGTAGCGACAAGATGAGCACCACTCGAGTGATGTAGAACACGAGAGTTTGTCAGGTCGATGCGCCGTGTCATTCTCGGCAACCACCGAGTGTCCTCGCCCACCCGAAAGGGTGAACACCGACCGAAGGTACGAAGCATGTCAGCTCGCAACCCGGACGGCCCTGGTCGCTTCCGCCGCGTCCTCCTGCCCGTCGGCGCCCTGATCGGCGTCATCGCCGCGGCGGGCGTGACCGTGGTGGCACTGCGAGCCACCAGCGGCCCCGAGTGCCGGGGCACCCTGCCGCTCAAGATCGCGGTGACCCCGGCGATCGAGGAGGTCGTTCGCGGCGCGGCCGACGACTACCAGGCCACCCAGCCGATGGCGGACGAGAAGTGCGTGCAGGTGCAGGTCGAGGCCCGTGGCGCGGCCGACGTGGCCAACGAGCTGCCGACCGCCCAGATCAACCCGCCCGCGCTCTGGGTGCCGGACTCGTCCATGTGGGCCGCCGAGACCCAGCGGCAGGCCGGTGAGGAAGGCGCCGAGGCGCCCCGGCTGGACATCCTCGACCCGCTCGCGAGCTCACCGCTGGTGATCGCGGGCTCGGAGCAGTCCCTGAGCGCGCTCGGCTGGCCGATCACGCCCGTGACCTGGGCGAAGGTCGTGGACCCGAAGGTGCCCGTGACGTTGAGCGACCCGACCATGTCCACCGAGGGCCTGGCCACGCTCGCGGTCATCCGGGCGCAGCTCGGCAACCCCGACGGCACGCCCAAGCCGGAGCTGATCGGCGCGCTGCTGCGGGTCGGCCGCAACGCGCTGCCGTCCGTGCGCGACGCGTTCGGCAAGGTCGTGCAGGGCGAGGAGAACGCGCCCGTGTTCACCGCCTCGGAGCAGTCCGTGCTGTCCGCCAACCGGGTGGCGGGGTCGCGCCGGGTCGTCGCCTCCTACCCCAAGGAGGGCACGGTCTCGTTCGACTACCCGCTGGTGCGGGTCAACCGGGCGGGCGAGCAGACGGGCATCGCCCAGGCCGCGGCGGACTTCGAGAAGGCGTTGCGCACCGGCCGGACCGCCCAGCGGTTCGCCGAGGCGGGCTTCCGCACGCCGGACGGCAAGGCGCCCGGCGGCTGGACGAACGAGAAGGACGGCGTGCGCGGCGACGACGTGGCCGTGCTGAAGACGCCGGACCCGGACCAGGTCTCCGAGCTGCTGCGCACGTGGGGCGCGGTCAGCCTGGACACCCGGCTGCTCGCGGTGCTGGACGTGTCCGGCTCGATGGCCGAGAGGATGAGCAACGGCCAGACCCGGGTCGAGGCGGCCCGCGAGGCGGCGCTGACCGCGTTGGGCATGCTGCCCGACACCTCGGAGATCGGCCTCTGGGCGTTCTCGACCAACAAGAAGCCGCCGAACGACTGGATCGAGCTGGTGCCGGTCGGCCCGCTGGGCGAGCCGATCGCGGGCGCGCCGCGACGGGTGCAGCTGCAGAAGGGCGCCGGCAACCTGCCCGCGCTGGTCGGCGGCGGTACGGCGTTGCACGAGACCGCGCTGGCCGCGTTCCGGCACGTGCAGCAGACCTACGACCCGTCGAAGATCAACTCGGTCACGCTGATCACCGACGGCAGCAACGACGACATCTCCAGCATCGACCTGCCCGCCCTGGTGGCCACGTTGAAGCAGGAGGCCGACCCGGCGCGGCCGGTGCCGATGATCATGGTGGGGCTGGGCGCCGACGCGGACATGAACGCGCTGCGGCAGATCGCCGAGGCCACCGGCGGCAAGGCCTACCAGGCGATGGAGCCCGAGGACATCCGCGGCGTCCTGCTGGACGGCATCTCCCAACGCCGCTGCCGGCCGAATTGCTGAACCGGACCCGACCACCCCGCGAGGCCGCGTCGGCCTGTCGCGCCGTCCCCGCCGATCACGCTTTTCGATCGGTGGGGAAGACGGCGCGATGGGCCGACTTCCGGGCGGCCGAGCCCGCCGTCTGCGGAGCAGCGGCCATTTACACCGAGTAGACCTTGGGGTCGAGCGTGCCGATGTAGGGCAGGTCGCGGTAGCGCTCGGCGTAGTCCAGGCCGTAGCCGACCACGAACTCGTTCGGGATCTCGAAGCCGACGTACTTCACCGGCACCTCGACCTTCACCGCGTCCGGCTTGCGCAGCAGCGTGCACACCTCCAGCGACCGCGGCTTGCGCGAGGCCAGGTTCTTGAGCAGCCACGACAGCGTGAGGCCCGAGTCGATGATGTCCTCGACGATGATCACGTCGCGGTCCGCGATGTCCCGGTCGAGGTCCTTGAGGATGCGCACCACGCCGCTGGACGACGTGGACGAGCCGTAGGAGCTCACCGCCATGAACTCCAACTGGACCGGCACCGGCAACGCCCTGGCCAGGTCGGTCATGAACATCACCGCGCCCTTGAGCACGGTGATCAGCACCAGGTCGTTCCCGCCGTCGGCCGGGTAGTCAGCCGCGACCTTGTTGGCCAGCTCGGTGACCTTGTCGCTGATCTCCTGCTCGCTGATGAGCACGGAACTGATGTCGCCGTCGTACACGGACGGTTCCCCTTTTGTCATGACTGCACTGGTTCCACTCGCAGCCTGCCATGCGCACGCCGCGCCACAAAGCCGCCTGGCAGCCACACGCCACCCTGCCCGCGCCACTCGCTCACCAGCGCGTCCACCCGGCGCAGGTGCGAGTCGGACAACT
This sequence comes from Saccharothrix sp. CB00851, assembly GCF_001905065.1. Lineage (NCBI taxonomy): Bacteria > Bacillati > Actinomycetota > Actinomycetes > Pseudonocardiales > Pseudonocardiaceae > Saccharothrix > Saccharothrix sp. CB00851. The sequence continues at coordinate 72,775 of NZ_LWLC01000004.1, read as the reverse complement.
CGGGCACCTCCTCCTCCAGCAGCCACCGCCGCAGCACCCGCCGGCGCAGGGCGGTCGGCAGCCGTTCGACCTCGGCCACGGAGCAGCGGTCGCCGCCGAACGCCTCGGCCAGCTCGTCCAGCGCGTCGCAGTCCTCGCGCAGGTGGGCGGCCGTGCGGGCGAGCGCGTCGGCCACCCCGCCCTGGAGCACCTCTTCGAGCAGCGGCAATACCTCACGGCGCAGGCGGACCCTGGTGTAGCGGGGGTCTTCGTTGTGCGGGTCGTCCCACGGCGTCAGGCCGAGTTCGGCACAGGCGGCCCTGGTCGTCGCCCGGGAGACGCGCAGCAGCGGACGGCCCCACGGCGGGTCGTGCGGGCGCATGCCGGCGATGCTGCGCGGCCCGGAGCCGCGGCCCAGGCCCAGCAGGACCGTCTCGGCCTGGTCGTCGCGGGTGTGGCCGAGCAGGACCAGGCCGCGTTCGGGTCTCAGCGCCGCGTACCTGGCCTTGCGGGCGGCGGCCTCAGGTCCACCCGATCCGGTGACCTCCACCCGGCGTACGTCGGCGGCCAGGCCCAGTTCGCGGCACGTGTCCGCGGCACGTTCGGCGACCTGCGCCGACCCCGGTTGCAGGCCGTGGTCCACGACGACCGCCCCCACCTCGACCAGCCCCGCCTCGACCAGCCCGGTCTCGGCGAGCCCGGCCGTGACGGCGGCCAGGGCGAGCGAGTCGGCGCCGCCGCTGACGGCCACCGCGACCCGCTCGGGCCGGTGTTCGTGGAGGAAGCGCTTGACGGCGGTGCGCACCTCGGCGAGCGGACCGTTCACGGTTGGACGCGGCGCAGCCAGCCCGCCGGGTCGGCGATCTCCGCCCGGGTCGGCAGGGTGTCGGGGCCGGTCCAGACGGTGTTGAAGCGGTCCATGCCGACCGCGTCGACCACGTGCCGGGTGAACGCGGCGCCTTCGGCGTACTGGCGGACCTTCGCCTCGACGCCCAGCAGGGTGCGCAGCACGCGGTCCAGCAGGCCACCGCCCTGGCGGCGGGCGGTGAAGCGTTCGCGGATCGTGCGGACCGAGGGCACGACATCCGGGCCGACGGCGTCCATCACGTGGTCCGCGTGGCCCTCCAGCAGGGTCGACAAGGCGATGAGCCGGTCGAGCACCTCGCGCTGGCCGGGGCTCTGCAGCAGCTCGACCAGGCCGCCCGACTCGCGCAGCCGCTTCGGCAGGTCGCGCAGGCGCGGTGCGGAACCCTCCTCCATGCTGCCGAGCAGCGTGGCGACCAGGCCCGCGAAGTGGTCGGCGAGCCACGGCACGGCGGTGAACTGCAGCCGGTGGGTGCCCTCGTGCAGGCAGACCCACATGCTGAAGTCCTCGCCGGAGACGTCGAGGGCGCGTTGGGCGCCGACGATGTTCGGCGCGACCAGCAGCAGCCGGCCGCCGTCGGAGAACGGGTCGTACTGGCCGAGCACCCGGCCGCTGAGGAACGCGATGACGACGCCCGCCTGCACGCCCGCCGTGCCCGCGAGGACGCCGCTGAACGCGCCGGACTGCTTGGGCAGCGCGCCGTCGGTGAGGGCGGACAGGCCCTGCACGGCGGCACGCACCCACGCGGGCCGGTCGACCACCTCACCCTGCCGCAGCGGCAGGCCGTGGCCGAGGCCGGTGAGCTCGCGGACGTGCACCTCGGCGTCCACGGCGAGCTCGCGCAGCCGGTGCACGGCGACGTCGGCCTCGGCTCTGGGCACGATCGGGCCGGGGCGGACGAGCCTGGTCGCCGTGGTGACGGCCAGGGCCCAATCGACCGGGGCACTGCGGTCCTGCGTCGCCGGGTTCACCCTCCTGACGCTACCTGCGCGACCCGCCCGAACGTAGAACTCGGGGTACCCGAACGTACGACTCACGCGACCTGAACGTACGACTCACGCGCGTGTCGTACGTTCGGAACGCGCGTGTCCTACGTTCAGGTACCCCGAGTTGAACGCTCAGGACGGCTCAGCAGCCGCAAGAGCGCAGGGCTGCCGCCAACTCGTCCAAGGCACCGCGCACCCTCGCGGTCTCCCCGGCGTTGAACGACATGAACGCGAACACCAGCAGCCGCCCGTCGGTGTCCAGGACGACTCCGGCCAGCGTGTTCACCGCGGTCAACGTGCCCGTCTTGGCCCGCACCCAGCCACGACCGCCCGCGCCCCACTGCTCGTAGCGCCCCGCCAGCGTGCCGCTGCCACCCGCCACCGGCAGGGCCGTCAGCAACGGCCGCAGCTTGGCCGTCCTCGGGTCGGACGCGTCCGGCTTGGCCGCCGCCGTGAGCACGTCCGCGAGCAGCTTCGCGGGCACCTTGTCGTTCGGCGACAGCCCGCTGCCGTCCACGATCGTGGCCGTCGACAGGTCGAACCCGTGCTCGGTCAGCACGTCCCGCACCGCCTGCGCCGCCCCCGCGAACGACGGCTCCAGCCCACGGGCCTTGGCCACCTCCCGCGCCATCGTCTCGGCCAGCACGTTGTCCGAGATCTGCATCAGGTTCTCGACCAGCCGGTCCACCGGCGCGGACTTCACCTCGCCGAGCACCTGCGCGCCCGGTGGCGCCACCCCCGCCGCCACCGCCGTCACGCCCAACCGCCGCGCCAACGCCTGGGCCGCCACCGCCGCCGGGGTCGACGTGCGCCTGACCTCGTCCTTCGTCGGGTCCTCACGCCCGCCGTCCAGCATCACCGGCTCGATCGGCGCGACGTACCCGCCCGGCACGTCGTCGGGGTGCCACCCGGGCGCCGTGCCCGGCCCGGCGTACCGGGACACGTCGTACTGCACCTGCGTGACCTGGCCGCCCGCCGCGCGCACCTGCGCGGCCAGGTCGTCGATCGTGGCCGCGCCGGGGTACACCGTGGTCTGCCCAGCGGGCAGGGACGACAACGTCGGGTCACCACCCCCGACCAGCACCACCGACCCCGGCTGCGCGCCCCGCACGACCTTGGTCGAGAACTGGGACGTGTGGTCGAGGGTGAGCAGCGCCGCCGCCGCGGTCAGGATCTTGATCGTGGACGCGGGCGTCTGCGGCGTCGTCTCGCCCTGGTTCCACAGCGCCGTGCCGGTGGCCGGGTCCACCACCACGCCCGTCAACGGCGCCAGCAGCCCGTTCGCCGCCGGACCGGCCAGCACGGACCGCACGCCCGCGGCCGTGGGCGGGGTGCCGTCCGCGCCGACGCCCTTCACCGACAACGACACCGGCGCGGGCGGGAGCGGCGCGGCCGTCGTCGGCGCGGGCGTGGTGTCGAACCAGCCCTGCTGCGTGCCGACCACCGCCGTGCCCGCCAGCGCGACGACCAACACCGCCGCCGCACCCAACACGAACGGGCGCTTCCGCCGCCCGGCCGGCGCCGGTGGATCTTCACGTTCCGTGATCGGTTCAGGGACCGGTTCAGGTTCCGACTTGATCTCGGTCGGCGGCGCCGCGGTGGCTGGCGCGACGGGCTTCGGCGGCACCCTCACGGGCGTGGCCCGCACCGGCGCGGGGATTCGCATTGTGGGCGGCTCAGGCCGCCTGACCTGCACCGTCGGCGGCTCGCGGTCGACCTCGTCGCCGTCGACGGTCGGCCACGATGGATCGTCGGGCACGCAGTCCTCCGCGGTCGAGTACGGGCAACGTCACACCCTCGGCAAGGGGTTGACGAGACGTCGTAGTCCACACTAGTGGCGTAACGAACGGCGAAGACGAGCGAGGACCGCGCAGTGGAGTTCGACGTCACCATCGAGATCCCCAAGGGGGTCCGCAACAAGTACGAGATGGACCACAAGACGGGGCGCATCCGGCTGGACCGGACCCTGTTCACGGCCACTCAGTACCCGGCGGACTACGGGTTCGTCGACGACACGCTCGGCGAGGACGGCGACCCGCTCGACGCCCTCGTGCTCGTCCAGGAGCCGACGTTCCCCGGCTGCCTGATCCGGGCGCGCGCGATCGGCATGTTCCGCATGACCGACGAGAAGGGCGGCGACGACAAGCTGCTCTGCGTCCCGGCGGAGGACCCGCGCTCGGAGCACCTGCGCGACATCCACCACCTCAACGAGTTCTACCGGCTGGAGATCCAGCACTTCTTCGAGGTCTACAAGGACCTGGAGCCGGGCAAGAGCGTCGAGGGCGCGACGTGGGTCGGCCGCACCGAGGCCGAGGCGGAGATCATCCGCTCGTACCAGCGGCTGAAGGACGCCGTGGCGCGCGGCGAGGACCACTGAGCTGATCCGCGAGAAGAGGCCCGCACCCCGTTCGGGGAGCGGGCCTTTTCTCGTCGGCGGACCGGGTCAGTGCATCGCGATCGGGGCGGGCTGCTCGCCCTCCGCGTTCTCGTCCCGCACCCGCTCCAGGCCGGACCGGTTGGACAGCGGCACCTCGCGCAGGAACCAGATCACCGCGAACCCGACCAGCGTCACCAGGCTGCCGACCAGGAAGACCAGGTCGATCGACTCGGAGAAGCCGTCCAGGAACGGCCGGGCCAGCACCGGGTCGAGCGTGGTCAGGAACTCGGTGTTGTCCAGGTCGAAGCCCGTGCCGCTCTGCAGGCCGACGGCGACCTCGCGGTTCTCGGGCCGGGCCAGCGCCGCCTGGAAGTCGGGCGTGGCCGCCGCCGTGCGCAGCGCGTTGCCGATCTTGTCGCCGACCGTGCTGAACAGGATCGACAGGAACACCGCGGTGCCGACCGTGCCGCCGATCTGGCGGAAGAACGTGGCCGACGAGGTCGCCACGCCCATGTCGCGCGGCTCGGCGTCGTTCTGGATGGCCACCAGCAGGGTCTGCATGCACAGGCCGAGACCGGCGCCCAGGAAGAACATCAGCACCAGCGGCTGGAAGATCGGCGTGTCCGTGCCGACCGTGCTGAACACGAACAGCGAGAGGGTCATCAGCGCGAACCCGACCACCGGGAACACCTTGTAGCGGCCGGTCGTCGCGGTGATCTTGCCGCTCAGGCCCGCCGCCATCATGATCCCGAACGTCAGCGGCAGCATCATCAGGCCCGACTCGGTGGCCGAGTAGCCCTTGACGATCTGCAGGTACAGCGGCAGCGACACCATGCCGCCGAACATCCCGATGCCCATGATGAAGTTGATCAGGTTGCCCAGCGAGAACGTCTGGCGCCGGAACAGCCGCAGCGGCAGCAGCGCCTCGTCGCCCATCCGCCGCTCGACGAACACGAACCCGACCAGGCCCAGCACGCCGATGACGTACATGGCGATCGCGGTGCCCGACGCCCAGCCCCACTCGCGGCCCTGCTCGGCCACGATCAGCAGCGGCACCAGGCCGACGGTCAGCAGGCCGGCGCCGACGAAGTCGATCCGGTGGTTCACCCGCTGGTGCGGGATGTTGAGCACCTTGGCCACCACGGCCAGCGCCACCAGCGCGATGGGCACGTTGATCAGGAACACCCAGCGCCAGCCGGCCGTGCCCAGGAACGACTCCATGCCCGCGAACAGGCCGCCGACGACGGGGCCCGCGACGCTGGAGATGCCGAACACCGCCATGAAGTAGCCCGCGTAACGGCTGCGCTCGCGCGGCGACGTCACGTCCGCCATGATCGCCATGGCCAGCGACATCAGACCACCGGCGCCCAGGCCCTGCACCGCGCGGAACGCGGCCAGCTCGTACATCGAGTTCGCGATGCCGCACAGCAGCGAGCCCACGAGGAACAGCGAGATCGCGGTCAGGTACATCGGCTTGCGGCCGTAGATGTCGGACAGCTTGCCGTACAGCGGGGTGGAGACCGTCGCGGTGATCAGGTACGCGGTGGTCGCCCACGCCTGCAGCGTCTGGCCGTGCAGCTCGTCGGCGATGGTCTTCATGGCGGTCGCCACGATCATCTGGTCGAGCGCGGCCAGGAACATCCCGAGCAGCAGGCCGGACAGGATCGTCAGGATCTGCCGGTGGGTGAGCAGGGCGGCGCCGGGTGGCGGCGCGTCGGCTCGGGTTGTCGTTTCCGACATCACTTCTCCCCTTCTGAGCGCGGCCCCAGTCCGCTCTCAGCGATGAAATCCGGTAGCGCCTTCTCGTAGTCCCCCACGAAGCGCTCGAAGTACTCGATGAACTGCGTCCACTCCCGCGTGGACCAGTCCGTGAACAGGCGGGCCAGCACGACGTTGCGCTGGGCGCGGCGTTCGGCGAGCAGGCGTTGCCCCGCCTCGGTCACCGCGAGCACGCTCGCCCGGCCGTCCTCCGGGTCGGCCCGGCGCTCCACCAGGCCGTCCTTGACCAGCGTCGCCACCTGGCGGCTGACCGTGGAGGGGTCGGAGAACACCGCCTCCGCCAGCGCACCGGCCCGCGACGGGCCCATCTGGTTGAGGTTGGCCAGCAGCACGAAGGACGCCTTGTCCAGGCCCGCTTTGCTCATGTGCGACGCGACGCAGGCGTGCATCTTGTTCATCCGCACCAGTGCCATGCCCAGCCGGTCGGCCATGGCGAGCTCCTCGGCCCGCACCTCGTCACCCACCGGGGTCGTCATCGCACACTCCGTTTGCTTGCATCAACCAACTAGTTGCTGTGTACAAGCATGCGCTCGAACGGGTTCGCTTGGCAAACGAGTTACCCGTGACCCCGGTCTCGTGGTTACCGGGACGCCCCCGCCGCGGAGGTCGTGGCCGAGCTGGAGTCCGGCACGCGGCCGGAGTTCCCGGTCGGCGTGACGATCACCGACGCGGACGGCGTGACGACCGGCTGAGATGACCGTCGTGTGGACCCTGCGCCCGAACCGGTGACCCAGCGTGCCCGGCCGGGTGTGCCACGTGACGTGGGTAACACCCGGTCGTCGCACCGACGATGACTCGGTCATGGCAGGTAGAACCGCAGGCCCCGCGAACTCGGGGCCCTTAGCGTCCTGGCGCAAGCTCCCCCGCAAGCGCCGCGTCTTCATCACCGTCGGTGTCGTGCTGCTGTTCTTGTTCATCGTCGGCGTCACGAACCAGACGCCCGAGGACGGCACACCCCGCGCGCTCAACGCGACGGCGACCACGACGGCGACCACGACCACCACCACAACGACGACCACCACCACAACGACCACACCTCCCGTGAAGGCCGCGGAAGTCGTCGATGGCCGCACGATCACCGTGTCCGGCGGCGGTCGGGTCCAGTTGGCCGGGCTCGCGCAGCCCGGCGAGTGCTGGGGCGCGGCGGCGGTCGACTTCCTGAAGACCACGCTGACGGGCCAGGACCTGCGCGTCGTCGGCGCGACCGTGCTGCTGCCCGACGGCGTCGACCTGGCCGTCCACCTGGCGAGCAAGGGCTTGGCCCGCGCCGAGCAGGCCGCCTCCGCCGCCCTCGCCTCGGCCCAGGACGCGGCGAAGGCCGCCGGTCTCGGCCTGTGGGGCGCACCGTGCGCCGGCGCCGACACCATCGCACCGCCGCCGCCTCCCCCACCCGCGCCGAAGCCGACCTACAACCCGCCTCCGCCGCAACCCGTGCAGCCGGCGCCGCAACCCGTGCAGCCGGCACCACCGGCGAGCGCCTACTACGCCAACTGCGCCGCGGCCCGTGCCGCGGGCGCGGCACCTCTCTACGCAGGCCAACCCGGCTACCGACCGGCCCTGGACCGCGACGAGGACGGCGTGGCCTGCGAGTAGGTTGCCCGCCGTGAAGGTGGACCGGCTGGAGGACGAGTACGACCCGCGGACCGTGCTGAACGCGGCACGGTCCGCCCGGGAGCAGGGGTGCGACGGCTTCTGGCTGGCCGAGACCCGGCACGACCCGTTCGTCGCGCTGGGCCAAGTGGCCGGGCAGGTGGACGGGCTGGAACTGGGCACGTCGATCGCGGTGGCGTTCGCGCGCAACCCGATGAGCACCGCGGTGCAGGCCAACGACCTGCAGCTGCTGACCGGAGGGCGGTTCCACCTCGGCCTCGGCTCGCAGGTGGAACCGCACGTCACCAAGCGGTTCGGCATGCCGTGGTCACGGCCCGCCGCGCGGATGCGCGAGTTCGTGCTGGCCTTGCGCGCCATCTGGCACACCTGGGCCACCGGCGAACGGCTGCGGTTCCGCGGCGAGTTCTACACGCACACGCTGATGACGCCGTTCTTCGACCCGGGCCCCAACCCGCACGGTCCGCCGAAGGTGTGGCTGGCGGGCGTCGGCGAGCTGATGACCGAGGTCGCGGGCGAGGTGGCGGATGGGTTCCTGTGCCACGCCTTCACCACCGAGCGGTACCTGCGCGAGGTGACGCTGCCCGCGCTGGCGCGTGGTCGGGCGAAGGCAGGGAAGACGCTGGAAGGGCTGGAGATCAGCGGGCCGTCGCTGGTGGCGTGCGACGAGGTGGGCGTGGCCGAGGCCAGGCGGCGGATCGCGTTCTACGGCTCCACGCCCGCCTACCGCAAGGTCCTGGACCTGCACGGCTGGGGCGACCTGCACGAGGAGCTGCACCGGCTGTCGCGGCGGCAGCGCTGGGACGACATGGCCGCCGCCGTCACCGACGAGGTGCTGACCGCCTTCACCGTCGTGGGCACACCCGCCGCCGCGAGGTCCGAGCTGACCCGCCGCTACGGCGACGTGATCACCAGGATCGCCGCACCGGTCGTCAGGACCGGATGAGGTACCGGCCGCTCGGCTCCTCGCGCAGCATCCAGTGCCGGAACAACTCGGCCCGCACCCGCGCCACGGCCCGCCGCCGCACCCAGCGCCGACGCCCGACGCGTGCCGCCAGCACGGCCAGCGGCAGGGCCAGCACCGTCAGCACGACCATCGTGACCATCGCCATCACCTCCACGGTGGCAACGACACCGTCGCCCACACCTGACGCCAATGGTGAAAAGGTCACCCCGATGGAGCAGCATCGCCGACTCGGGCCGTAGTCGGCAATGGCACGACAGGGATCGGACAGAGAAGAAGGACCAAGCCGAACCGCAACCCCGGGTGCCACACTGAGGCCATGAGCGAACAGCCCGTCACCGTGTCCGTCGAAGCGTCGCCGTCTTGGACGGAAGTCGTGAGACACGCCGAGCACGGCGAGACGGTGTCGGTCATCGCCCACGGGCGCCATGTGGCCGACGTGGTGCCATCGGGTGAGTTGGACCGCCTCCGGGAGACCGTCGACGTCCTGTCGGACACCGAGCTCGTGCGTGACCTGATCGAAGGGCTGAGCGACGCGCGGGCCGGTCGCGTCTTCTCCTCCGACGACATCGCGGCTGATCTGCGGGGACGGCGAGACGCCGGCGAATGACCGCGACAGCTCCCTACCACGTCACGTTCACACCGGCCGCGCGCCGACGCATGGACAAGCTGCCTCTCACCGCCGCTGTCGCGCTCTTCGAGCACTTGACCGGCCCGGTCGCCGAGAACCCCCACCGGCTCGGCAAGCCGCTCGAAACGCCGTACGACGGCGTGTGGAGCACTCGACGCGGCGAGTACCGCGCCCTCTACGTGACTGACGACGGCAACCGAACCATCACCGTCTTGGCCGTCGCTCACCGCCGCGACGCGTATCGACGGGCCTGACCACCGACCCGTGAAGACGAATCAGGCCCGGTGCGTGGACACGCACCGGGCCTGATTCGCATCTCACCTGAGCCGCCTATCGGAATCGAACCGATGACCTGCTCATTACGAGTGAGCCGCTCTGGCCGACTGAGCTAAGGCGGCGAGACGCGACAACTATAGCCGAACTCCCCGGCGTCACCGAACCGGGGGTGGGTCGTTAGAGCAACAGTGACGGTGCTCACGCGGCGTCGTCGCGATGACGCCGCTGTCCGGGAGGTTCGACCACATGCGCCTGATGGCCGTGCCCGCCGCCGCCGTGCTGGTCGCGCTCTGCGCCGCTCCCGCCCTCGCCCAGCCGACGACGACGCCGGTGCCCGGGCCGCGTGACCCGAACCAGCCGCCGGTGTCCGCCGGGCTGCCCCTCAAGGCGCACGCGATCGGCGACGCCGGCACCGGACTCGCCGTGGTCAGGCTCGCCCCCGACTCCACCCCGACCAGCACGATCCTGCCCGGCTTCGGCGAGCAGCTGCCCAAGCAGTCGGCGGCCGAGATCGGGGTCGGGCTGGCCTCCGCCCAGGCCAACACCGAGGCGTTCCTGGCCTACGAACGGTCGGTCGCACAGGCATCGCCGCTGGGCTTCGCGGTCCAGGGCCGGGCGCCGCAGACGCCGGGCACGCTGGTGCAGACCGCTTCACCCGACAACACCGAACCCGTCACCGGCGGCCTCACGCCGCCCGCCACCCCGCTGGACACCCTGCTCAAGGTCGGCCTGCTCAACGGCAGCGTGCACGCCCGCTGGGACGACGACCTCGGCCCGTGCGTGCAACCGCTCGCCGACGCCAAGACCTCCGTGGCCTCCCTCAGCGTCCTCAACGCGATCCCGACCCTGCCCAGCACGCCGGACCTCACCGGCCTGCTCACCGGGTCCAAGCTCGACGGCGCCGGCCAACAGCTCCTGATCGACAACGTCAAGCAGCTCACCGCACCGCTCAGCCAACTCGGCGGCCTGCTCTCCGGCACGCCCGACACCGGCGCGAACGGCTCGCTGCTCAGCCTCCCCGAAACGCTCAGCGCCCACTCCACCGTCGAGCTGGTCGACCTGCCCGGCAGCGCCAACAAGGCCGTGAAGTCGACCTCCACGCTCCAGGCGGCGAGCGTCCGCCTCCTCGCCGGCACGTCCGCCGAGATCCGCGTCGACGTGGTCAGCCGGCCGACCCTCACCGCGCTGTCCACCGGCGACCAGGCCACCTCGAAGATCACCTACACCGCCCCCGTGCTGCGGGTCAGCCAGGGCGGCAAGGAACTGGGCACGCTCGACGCGGCCAACCCGAAGCTGGACGTCCCGATCGGCGTCACGGCCGGTCAGAAGCTGCCGCTGGTCGGTGTGCTCGCCGAGGGCCTGCCCAAGCTCGACATCGGTGTGCTGCGCCTGCAGATCGCGCAGCTCAACCAGAAGGACATGGTCATCGACGGCCCCCTCCAGCAGGGCGGACCCACCATCAAGGGGTTCATGCTCGGGGCCACCGCGCGCCTGCTCGACCTCCAGCTGCTGCCGACCGATGCCCTCGGTCTGCCGAACCTGCCGTCGGCGCTGGCACAGGTGTCCCTGGGTGAGCAGATCGTGCGCGCGGCGGCCCCGAGCGGCGGCGTGGTGTGCGCTCCGACGCAGGCACCGCCGGGTGGCGGTGGCCAGGCGGCACCACCGAAGCAGGGGCAGCCGCTGGCCTACACGAACGCGGCCTACAAGGCGGTCCCGATCTTCTGGACCGGCACGGCCCTGCTGCTGGTCGGCGTCGTCGTGGTCGCCGCCCTGCCCGCGCACCGCCGTCCGACGACGAAGGCGACGCCGAAGACCTCGTGACCGCTCAGCCGCGCTGGAGCGTGGTCAGCATGGCCTCGATGGCGATGCGCGGCTTCACGTTCAGCTCCAGCGCGGTCCGGCAGTTCAGCACGGCCTCCAGCCGGCGCAACGTCGACTCCGGGGTCCACGACGAGGCCGCCGTCCGCACGTCCTCGGCCCGGTCGGGGTGGTTGAGCACGGCGGGCGCGCCGGTCGCGGTCACCAGCACGTCCCGGTAGAACGCGGCCAGGTCGACCAGCGCCTGGTCCAGCGAGTCGCGCTGGGTCCGCGTGGCCCGCGACTTCTGCCGCTTCTCCAGGTCCTTCAACGCGCCCTTCGCGCCCCGTGACGCGGCGGCCGTGCCCTTGCCCGTGCCGCCGGCGCCCATGGCGGTCTCCAACGCCTCGCGCTCGGCCTGGTCACGACCCTCGTTCGCGGTCTGCGCGTCACCCTCGGCGGCCGACACGAGCTGGTCGGCGCAGGTGAAGATGTCCGCCGGCCTGCGCAACGCGGTCGGGATCCGCAGCACGGCCTCGCGCCGGGCCCGCGACTGCTCGTCGGTGGCCAGCCGCCGCGCCCGGCCCACGTGCCCCCCGCACACCGACGCCGCCCACGACGCCACCTCCGGCGCCACGCCCTCGTCCTCCAGGGCCGACGCGATCGCCGCCGTGCGCGGCGTGGCCAGCGACACGACCCGGCACCGCGACCGGATGGTCACCGACACGTCGTCGGGGTGGTCCGACGGCGCGCACAGCAGGAACACGGTCCGCGGCGGAGGCTCCTCGACCGCCTTGAGCAGCGCGTTCGCCGCGCCCTCGGTGAGCCGGTCGGCGTCGGCGATGATCACCACCTGCCAGCGCCCGGACGTCGGCCGCCGGGCCGAGACCTGCACCAGCGACCGCATCTCGGCCACCGAGATCGACAGGCCCTCGGGTGAGACCACCCGCACGTCGGCGTGCGTGCCGGCCAGCGCCGTGTGGCACCCGGCGCACGAGCCGCAGCCCGGCCGGTCGTCCACGGCGGTGCACTGCAACGCGCCGGCGAACGCCCGTGCCGCCACCGAGCGGCCCGACCCGGGCGGGCCGGTGAACAGCCACGCGTGGGTCATCGCACCCGGCGCGGGCGACCCTCCCGCCACGATCGACGCGGCGGCCTCCGCCGCCGCCGACAGCACCGCGACCGCCTCGGGCTGGCCGACGACGTCGCCCCACACACCACGGTTCACCAGGCGACCGTACCGATCCGTCAGGGGGTCTCCGCCACCGGCTTGGCCGGCATCCTGGTCCGCTTGGCCAGCAGCGGCAGCACCGCGGTCCGCACCCGGTCGGCCACCTCGTCCTCGGTGCCGTCGGCGTCGACCACGACGTACCGCTCGGGGTCGGCCGAGGCCATGTCGGTCAGCAGCTTCTGCACCCGCCAGTGGTGCTCGACGGTGTCCAGCGTGCCGCCGGAGGCGCGCATCTGCGAGGGCATCCGGTCCAGCAGCACGGTCACGTCCGGCCGCAGCCGCCCGGTGGCCCAGTCGACCAGGCCCTCCACCTCGCGCGGTTCGACGCTGCCCGCCGCGCTGAAGTGCGCCAACGGGCTGTCCACGTACCGCTCCATGACGACCAGCGCGCCGTTGTCCAGCGCCGGCCGCACCTCGCGTTCCACCACGTCCGCCCGCACGGCGGCGGCCACCAGGGCGTGCGCCCGGACCCCGGCCAGGTCGGCGGTCGACAGCAGGTTGCGCAACCGCTGCTCGTCCAGGTCGGGGTCGGAGGCGAGCACGACCTCGCGGCCGGTCTCGCGCAACGCCTGGGCCAGCCTCCTGGCCTGCACGGACGTGTCGTGCCGGGTGTCGCCCTCGACCGCGATGAGCAGGCCGCCGGTGCGCCGTGCCCGCCCGCGCAGCGCCGCGAACAGGTCGGACAGGATCGGCTCGGACCGCCGGTTGTCCATCTGCTGGTAGGCGATCAGCCCGAGCAGCGCGGCGATCACGCCCGCGCCGAACAGCACCGGGCGGGTGCCGTCCACCAGCATGGGGTGGCCGAAGATCGTGACCGTGCGCTTCTGCACCAGCGTGACCAGCAGTGGCGCGGTGGCCGACGCGGCGAACAGCACCACCTTGAGCAGCGACTGGAGCAGTGCCACGGTCCGGCCGCGCATCGCGTCCTCGACCTGCGAGCCGACGATGGTCAGGCCGGTGAGGAACGCCATGCCCGCCGACGCGCCGACGCAGGCCACCGCGATCAGCGCCACCCACAGGTGCGGCGCGAACGCCACGAACAACAAGCTCAGGCCCGCGACCAGGATCGTCAGCCCGAACAGCCGGTCGTAGGGCAGCCTGCGGGCCATCCGCGGCGCGGTCGCCATGCCCAGCGCCAGGCCCGCGAACACGGCCACGAACAGCAGGCCGAACGTGGAGTCGCCGCCCAGCAGCGACTGCGAGTACGGGGTGGCCGTGCCGATCACCGCGCCGGCCGCCGCGAACGCGCCGATCATGCCGATGACCAGGCCGCGGACCAGCGGGGTGCGGGCCGCGTACTTCATGCCGTCGCGCAGCATGGCGAAGAAGCCGGGCGCCTCGCCGTTCTCCCGGGTGCGCTTGACCGCGGCGATCCGGCCGGACAGCTCCGGGATCCGGGTCGCCACGATGATGGCCGACGTCACGTACAGCGCGCCGTTGACCATGACCGCGATGGTCGCGATGCGGAACTCGAGGTTGCTGTTCTGCAGGCCGAGGTAGCCGGGGATGCCGGAGATGATCGAGTACAGGCCCGCGCCCGAGATCACCGAGATGCCGTAGGTCATCACCAGGCCGAGCTGGTTGGCCGTCTCCACCTGGTCCGGCCGGCGCAGCAGGTTCGGCACCGCCGAGTCCTTGGCCGGGATCCACAGCATCGCGCAGCAGCCGACCAGGAAGTTCGCGATGAACAGCCACCAGGCCGTGCCGACCAGCGCGATCGAGATGAACAGGCCGCCGCGCAGCAGGTCGCAGACCACCATGATCTTGCGGCGGTCGAACCGGTCGGCGAGCACGCCGCCGAGCGGCGCGAACAGGATGCCGGGCAGCAGCTGGGTCAGCACCACGAGGCTGAGCGAGAAGCTCTGCCACTGGTAGCTGTCCATCATCTTGGTGACCAGGCCCGTCAAGGCCAACAATGACAGCCAGTCACCAACGCTGCACAGATAGGTGACACCCCAGAGCCTGCGGAACGGCCGGATCGCCAACACGCTGCGAATCCGGTGGCTGGTCGAGGCCGCTGTGCCGCCGTCTTGGATGGTGCTCACCCCCGCCGATGCTGCAGGCAGTAAGGGTAGCCGGACCGATTCACCCGCCAGACCACATCCGCCGAACGGGTGACCGAAGCGAGATCATCGCAGGAGGTCGACCACGGCTTCGATGATCTCACGCACCACGTTGAACAGCAGCCCGCTGAGCGTGACGAGCACGACGAGGCACCCGATCAGCCCACCCTTGCTCTTCTTCGGCCCCGGCGGCGCGGACGGCTGCGGCGCGGGGGCCTGCTGACGGGCCGGTCCGGCGTGGGGCACGTGCGCGGCGGGCTCACCCGACACCTGCCGCACCGGCGGCCGTGCCTGCGCACGAACGGGCGCACGACGGGTCGGCGTCACCGCGACGTCGGGCGGCGGGAGCACCGGCGGCACCACGGCCGGCGCCGGTGTCCCGGGCGGCCGGTAGTGGTGCTCGCCGGTGACCAGGCCCGCGAGCGGGTCCGGGTACAGCGGAGGGGGCGGTGGCGGCTGCGTGCCGTCGTAGCCGAACCGGCCGGCACCTGAACCGTCCACCGCCCCATCTCCTCTAGCTCTTGGACTTCGCCGGAGCCTTCTTGCGCGCGGGCGCCTTCTTGGCCGCCGGTGCCTTCTTCTTCGTCGTCGGCCCCTTGGCCCGCTTCTCGGCCAGCAGCTCGGCCGCCCGCTCGTCGGACAGGCCCTCGACGCTGTCCGACTTGCGCAGCGAGGCGTTCGTCTCGCCGTCGGTCACGTACGGGCCGAACCGGCCCTCCTTGACCACCATCGGCTTGCCCGAGACCGGGTCCGCGCCCAGCTCCTTCAACGGCGGCGCGGCGGCGGCCCGGCCGCGCTTCTTCGGCTCGGCGTAGATCTTCAGCGCCTCGTCGAGGGTGACCGTGAACAGCTGGTCCTCGCTGGTCAGCGACCGCGAGTCGGTGCCCTTCTTCAGGTAGGGCCCGTACCGGCCGTTCTGCGCGGTGATCTCCGCGCCGGTCTCCGGGTCCTTGCCGACCACGCGCGGCAGCGAGAGCAGCCTGAGCGCGTCGTCCAGCGTGACCGTGTCCAGCGACATCGACTTGAACAGCGAGCCGGTGCGCGGCTTCGGCGCCTTCTTCGTGCCCTCCGGCGCCTCGGGCAGCACCTCGGTCACGTACGGGCCGAACCGGCCCTCCTTGGCCACGATCTCGTGCCCGGTGACCGGGTCGTTGCCCAGCGAACGCCCCTCCTGCGGCGTGGCGAACAGCTTCTCCGCGATCTCGCGGTTGAGTTCGTCCGGCGGCAGGTCGTCGGGCAGGTTCGCCCGCTGCGCGGCCACCGTGCCGTCCGGGCCCTCGACCTCGCGCTCCAGGTACGGCCCGTAGCGGCCGACCCGCACGTACACCGTGCGGCCGTCCAGGTCGGGGAACAGCGGGATCGAGTTGACCTCGCGGGCGTCGATCTCCTCGACGCTGGAGCCGACCAGCTTCTTCAGCCCGCCGGACCGGCCGACCGACGACTCCGGGCCGACGTTGCCGCCGAAGTAGAACCCGGACAGCCACGTGGTGCGCTCCTGGCGGCCGGCGGCGATGCCGTCCAGCTCGTCCTCCAGCGCGGCGGTGAAGTCGTAGTCGACCAGCCGGCCGAAGTGCTGCTCCAGCAGCCCCACCACGGCGAACGCCACCCACGACGGGACCAGGGCGGAGCCCTTCTTCCACACGTAGCCGCGGTCCTGGATGGTGCTGATGATCGAGGCGTAGGTGGACGGGCGGCCGATGCCCAGCTCCTCCATCGTCTTGATCAGGCTCGGCTCGGTGAAGCGCGGCGGCGGCGAGGTCGAGTGGCCGTCCGGGGACAGCTCGGCCGCGAGCACCGACTGGTCCTTGACCAGCTGCGGCAGGCGCGACTCGACGTCGTCGGACTCACCGCCCGCCTCCGAGTCGACCGTCTCCACGTAGGCCTTGAGGAAGCCCGGGAACGTGATCGTGCGGCCGGAGGCGGCGAACGTGACGTCCTCGCCCCCCGCCGTCGTTCCGGAGATCCGCACGGACGTCGTGTTGCCGCGGGCGTCGGCCATCTGGGAGGCGATCGTGCGCTGCCAGATCAGCTCGTACAGCTTGAACTCGTCGGACTCCAGCTCACGGGCGACCTGGCCGGGGGTGCGGAACACCTCACCCGCCGGGCGGATGGCCTCGTGCGCCTCCTGCGCGTTCTTGACCTTGCGGGTGTACTGGCGGGGCTCCTTGGACACGAACTGCGAGCCGTACAGCTCGGTGGCCTGTGCCCGGGCCGCCGCGATCGCGGTCTCCGACAGCGTGGTGCTGTCGGTGCGCATGTAGGTGATGTAGCCGTTCTCGTACAGCTTCTGCGCGGTGCGCATGGCGCGGTCCGCGGAGAACCGCAGCTTGCGGCCCGCTTCCTGCTGGAGCGTGGAGGTCATGAACGGCGCGTACGGCTTGCGCGAGTACGGCTTCTCCTCCACCGAGGACACCGTCATGGTGGCGTTGACCAGGCCTTCGGCGATCGCCGTCGCCTGCGCCTCGTCCAGCACGCGGACGTCCGCTCCTGCCTTGAGCCTGCCGTCCGGCCCGAAGTCGCGCCCCGCGGCGAGGCGGGTGCCGTCGACCGCGACCAGGCGGGCGCCGAACGTGCGCGGCGAGGCGTCCTCGCCCGCGTCCATGGTCGCCGAGACGTCCCAGTACGAGGCGGTGACGAACTTCATCCGCTCGCGCTCGCGCTCGACCACGATCCGGGTCGCCACGGACTGCACGCGGCCCGCCGAGAGCTTCGGCATGACCTTCTTCCACAGCACCGGGCTGACCTCGTAGCCGTAGAGGCGGTCGAGGATGCGGCGGGTCTCCTGGGCGTCGACCAGGTCCTGGTCCAGGTCGCGCGGGTTCGCGGCGGCGGCGAGGATCGCGGGCTCGGTGATCTCGTGGAACACCATCCGGCGGACCGGGACCTTGGGCTTGAGCGTGTCCAGCAGGTGCCAGGCGATGGCCTCGCCCTCGCGGTCGCCGTCTGTCGCGAGGTAGAGCTCGTCGACGTCCTTGAGCAGCTCTTTCAGCTCCGCGACGGTCGCCTTCTTGTCCGGCGTGACGACGTAGAGCGGCTCGAAGCCGTGGTCCACGTCGACCCCGAGGCGTGCCCACGACATGCCCTTGTACTTCGCGGGCACGTCGGCCGCGCCGCGGGGCAGGTCCCTGATGTGCCCCTTGGATGACTCCACGACGAAGTCGTTGCCGAGGTAGGACGCGATCTTCCGCGCCTTCGTGGGCGACTCGACGATCACCAACCGCCGGTTGCCGCTCGCTGATCCCCCGTTTGTCTTCCTCGCCCGTGTCGATCCAGCCACGCCGTCCCGCTCTCTTCGAACACTGTGTCCCGACCCGCCAGTGTGCACTGTCCTTTGTCGCCGCATGGGCAGCCCTGGTCGGGACAGGGTGACACAACTGTGCCGGATCCTCCGCCAACCTGACGCGCTACGCGGCCGGCCAGGTGCGTTCCGCGACGCCCCGCGGCGCACGTCCGACCAGCTCGGCGAGCCGTTCGAGCCGCCGCCTGCCGACGACACGCAGCGCCGGCCCCCCGGCTCTGCCGGTCAAGAGTGTCGAGGGCAGGCCCGACGTGGCCAATGCTTTTCGCAACGCTTCGTGCGTGTCGGGTGCCTCGGGGTCGAGGCCGAGGAGGTACCCGGAGCCCGACTCGACCCACCGGCCGGACGCGAGCGCCCACAGCCGCAGGGCCGCGCCGTCGAGGGTGAACTCGGGCGGGACGACCTTGCGGTCGCCGTCGAGCCAGTGCGCCGCCAACCCGGCCAGGTCGGTGCGGAAAGCCGTCGTGACCTGCCACGACTCGGTGAACTCGGGCTCCACCGCCTTGGGCTCCTCGGACTCGACCGGCCCGGGCTCGACCACGGGCTCCACGACCTCGGCGTCCGGCTCGGGTGCCGCCGGTCGGCTCCGGCCCGATCCGATCACCACGGGCGCGAAGCCGTCCGGCTCGTCGTCGACCGGGTCGTCGAGCACCTCGTCCAGCGGATCGCCCGGGGCGATCCCCTCCGCCACCGACTCGAGCTCGGCGGGCTCCTCGGCCACCGGCTCGTCCCCCGGCTCGTCCGGTGTGGCGCCGTCCTCCTCGGCTTCGGCCTTCACCGGCGTCCTGACCAGCTCGGACCTGGCCTGCACGCCGCGCTCGGCCAGCGCCGCCACCACCGCGGCGGCCCGGTCCCGGGTGTCGACGGTCACCGACACCCGGGCCGCACGTCCACGGGCGAAGCCCAGCGCCCGGCCGGGCCCGCACAGCAGGCCCGCCAGGTCACCGACGCAAGGCTGTCTCGCCTCGGCCGAGTAGAAGGACAGTTGCCCCACGGACACGCAGCGTAGAACACACGTTCGACCTCGGCCAGTCTCCGAAGGGCTGAACCACCGACCCCACCGGTCTCAGCAGTCCCAGCGGTGTCAGCCGCCGAGGCCCGTCACCGTCTTCGACAGCTCCACGCACTGCGGGGCCTTCCCGTAGGCGTCGGCGAGCTGCGGGTCCTGCTGCACCTTCTTGATGTGCTCCTGCAGCTTGGACGGGTCGGACTGGTCGCCGCCCAGCCGCTCCAGCTTGGCGTCGAAGTCCGGGTCGGCCGGGTCGAGCCCCGCCAGCCCCGTGTTGACCTCGGTCAACGACTTGCCGGAGTCGGTGAAGAACTTGACCAGCTCATCGTGCAGCTCCCGGGCCTCGGCCGACGGCGCGCCGAGGCCCTCGAGCTTCGCGCCCGCCGCGGTCATCGACTTGCCCGCCTTGC
Organism: Saccharothrix sp. CB00851; assembly: GCF_001905065.1. Taxonomy (NCBI): domain Bacteria; kingdom Bacillati; phylum Actinomycetota; class Actinomycetes; order Pseudonocardiales; family Pseudonocardiaceae; genus Saccharothrix; species Saccharothrix sp. CB00851. The sequence continues at coordinate 53,502 of NZ_LWLC01000004.1, read as the reverse complement.
CGCTGTACTCGAGCAGCGCGGCTTTCTGCACGGCCGGGTCCTCCGCGCCGCCCTCGAACATCGTCTTCAGCATGGCCAGCACGCCCTCGACCGCGGGCCCGATGCCCTCGCAGAACGTGCCGGTCCACTCGACCGGGTCGGCGTCGGCCGCCGCGGCCTTGGTCGTGGTCGTGGTGGTCGCCGGAGAACCGGACGTCGGAGACGGCGAAGCGCCACCGCCGCCGCACGCGGCCGTAACCAGGACGGCGGCGAACACGCCGGCGAGCGCGACACGGTGCTTCACGGAAGTCCCCCAGATAGGGTGAAAAGAGGTGAGGGGGCAACCTACTACGTGGTCGGCTGCGGCGACTCCGACGGTTGCAGCCTCCGCAGGCTCTGGCAGGCAGGCGCCTTCTGGCTCGCCGCAGCCAGTTCCGGCACCGACTCCAGCTGCTTCAGCGGCGCGACGAGTTCATCCAGCCGGGTGATGGCCTCGCCGGCGGCCTGGAGCCCGCCGACCGGGTCGTTGGCGTCCGCCGCCTCGATGGCCGCCTTGGCGTCGGTGAAGTTCTTCGCGATGCCGGCGAACGTCGCCGCCATCTGCTCGACCTGCTGGTCACCGCCCGCCACCGGCGACGGCCCGACCTCGCGCAGCTTGGTGGCGGGCTGGTTGTACGCCTCCGCCATCTGGCCCATGTACACGGCCATGTCGGCCTTGCCCTTCGCGGGGTCGTTCGGGTCGATCTGCGGCGGCGTCCTGGTCACCGAGGCGAACGACGCCGTCGCCGTGCACACCTTGTCCATGTACGCCACCGCGGCCTCGTCGGACGGCGTCGCGGACGTCGCCGACGTGGGCGCGGTGGACTCGTCCCCGGACCCGCACCCGGCGACCGCCACGACCACGGCGGCCGAGGCGAGCAGCGGAATCAGTCTCATCAGGGGGCTCCCCATCGTTCTGCGCGACAGTGCCGGTCGTCACCGAACAGTGTGCCCCCATCCGGGCGCGTCCACCCGGCCTACCCGGACGTGCGAGGGCGGGGTGCCTCCGACCGCGGCACCCCGCCCTAGTGCGGCACTAGCCACACGTCACGCGGAGGTGGTGGCCTCCGCCGGGGTGTCCGCGATGGCCGTGCCGCGCCGCTTGGACACGACCACGGCCGCCACGATGACCACCGCCGCGACGATCGCGATGGCGTAGCGGATGCCCGCCGACTCGCCCGTGCCGACGCTGAAGCCGACGATGGCGGGCGCGATCAGCACCGAGACCAGGTTCATCACCTTGATCAGCGGGTTGATGGCCGGACCGGCGGTGTCCTTGAACGGGTCGCCGACGGTGTCGCCGATGACCGTCGCGGCGTGGGCGTCGGAGCCCTTGCCGCCGTGGTTGCCGTCCTCGACCAGCTTCTTCGCGTTGTCCCAGGCGCCACCGGAGTTGGCCAGGAACACCGCCATCAGCGTGCCGGTGGCGATCGCACCGGCCAGGTAGCCGGCCAGCGGGCCGACGCCCAGGCCGAAGCCGACCGCGATCGGCGCCAGCACCGCGAGCAGGCCGGGGGTGGCCAGTTCGCGCAGCGAGTCCTTCGTGCAGATGTCGACGACCTTGCCGTACTCCGGCTTGACCGTGCCGTCCATGATCCCGGGGTTGTCGCGGAACTGGCGGCGCACCTCGAACACGATCGCGCCCGCCGCGCGCGTCACCGCGTTGACCGCGAGACCGGAGAACATGAACACCACGGCCGCGCCGATCAGCACGCCGACCAGCACGTTCGGGCTGAACACCACGTTGCTGAACGACACCGGGACCTCGCCGAGGCCCACCTGCACGTCCCGCAGCGCCTGCTCGATGGCGTCCTTGTAGGAGCCGAACAGCGCGGTCGCCGCCAGCACGGCGGTGGCGATCGCGATGCCCTTGGTGATCGCCTTGGTGGTGTTGCCGACCGCGTCCAGCTCGGTGAGGATCTGCGCGCCCTCGCCGTCCACGTCACCGGACATCTCGGCGATGCCCTGCGCGTTGTCGGAGACCGGGCCGAAGGTGTCCATGGCCACGATGACGCCGACCGTGGTCAGCAGGCCGCAACCGGCCAGCGCGACCGCGAACAGCGACACGACCACCGAACCGGACAGCAGGAACGCGCCGTAGACCGCGCCGCCGATGACCAGCGCGGTGTAGACCGCCGACTCGAAGCCGACCGAGATGCCGGACAGGATGACGGTCGCCGCGCCGGTGAGCGAGGTGCGGCCGACCTCCTTGACCGGCTTGTGCTCGGTGCCGGTGAAGTAGCCGGTCAGCCACAGGATGACGCCCGCCAGCACGATGCCGATGATCACCGCGACGGCGGCGATCAGGGCCGGGTTGCCCGGGGTGCCCGCGATCTCCTCGGACACGCCCGCCAGGCCCGCGAACGAGCTGGGCAGGAACACGAACGCCGCCACCGTGCACAGCACCGCCGAGATGACCGCCGAGATGTAGAACGAGCGGTTGATCGCGGTGAGGCCGTTCTCGCCGGTCCTGGCGCTGGTGATGTAGACGCCGATGACCGCGGTGAGCACGCCGATCGCCGGCACGATCAGCGGGAACAGCAGGCCCTTCGCGCCGAACGCGGCCGTGCCGAGGATCAGCGACGCCACGAGGGTCACGGCGTAGGACTCGAACAGGTCGGCCGCCATGCCGGCGCAGTCGCCGACGTTGTCGCCCACGTTGTCGGCGATGGTCGCGGCGTTGCGCGGGTCGTCCTCGGGGATGCCCTGCTCGACCTTGCCGACCAGGTCCGCGCCGACGTCGGCGGCCTTGGTGAAGATGCCGCCGCCGACCCGCATGAACATGGCGAGCAGGGCCGCGCCGAAGCCGAAGCCCTCCAGCACCCGGGGTGCCTGGCCGACGTAGACGAACACGACCAAAGCCGCGCCGAACAGGCCGAGGCCGACGGTGAACATGCCGACCACGCCGCCCGTGCGGAACGCGATCCGCATGGCCTTCTCGCGACCGCCGTTCTCCTTGGCCGCGGCGGCGACGCGCACGTTCGCGCGGGTCGACAGCCACATGCCCAGGTAGCCGATGACGGCGGAGAAGCCCGCACCGACGAGGAAGAACAGCGACCTGCCGATCCGTTCCCCGATGTCCTCGGCGGGCAACGCGAACAGCAGCACGAACACGATGACGACGAAGATGCCGAGCGTTCGGAACTGCCGGTTGAGGTAGGCCGCCGCGCCCTCTTGGACCGCCTTGGCGATGTCCTGCATCTTGGAGGTGCCCTGGCCCGCGGCCAGTACCTCCCGGAGCAGCACGTAGCCCACGGCCAGGGCAGCCAGGGCGACCACGGCGACCACGGCGACGAGGCCGCGATCACCTCCGGAGAGCTCTAGGCCCTCCGCGAGGAATTGCCGGGACATCCGTCCTCCTGGTGAGTTTTCCAAGCCCAATGTCAGGGCCACCCCGCTGCTGTGAGGCGGGTCACTCACGCGACTGTCAGCCCCGACACAACGTGATGCACCCCTCAATTGGATGCGATAGCGGCGGAGTCTATTCATAGGACGCAAGTAGGCAACGGGGCGTCCCGATCCGTACACACACCGTTATCCGCAGAGGCAGGGTCCGGATGTCGGACAGGTGTGCGAAGCTGCGCCACGTGGCGAACCAGGGACGACGTTTGCTGGACCGGGTCCTCGCCGGTGTTCCGGCGGGCGAATCGCCGTTGACGCACACCCAAGACCAGCCGGCACGGCCCGCGCAGCCCGTGCCGTGGCCGTCGTGGGCACCGGCGCCGGTGGTGTCCGCGCTGGTGGAGCGGGGTGTAGTCCATCCGTGGCGGCACCAGGCGGAAGCGGCGACGCACGCGTGGTCCGGATCACACGTCGTCGTGGCTACGGGCACCGCTTCGGGTAAATCGCTGGCGTACCAATTGCCTGTCTTGAGCGCGTTGACAGTTGATCCGAAGGCAACAGCCCTGTACCTGTCACCGACGAAGGCGTTGGGCGCCGACCAGTTGAGATCGGTGACCGGTTTGGGCGTGCCGGGCGTACGCGCCGCGTCGTTCGACGGCGACACCCCGATGGCGGAACGCGATTGGGTGCGCGCCCACGCCAACTGGGTGTTCAGCAACCCCGACATGCTGCACCGCGGTGTGCTGCCCAACCACGCCAGGTGGATCAGGTTCCTGCGCAGGCTGTCGTACGTGGTGGTCGACGAATGCCACACGTACCGGGGTGTTTTCGGCTCGCACGTGGCGTTGTTGCTGCGGCGGTTGCGCAGGGTGGCGCGGCGGTACGGCGCGGACCCGGTGTTCGTGCTGGCGTCGGCGACGGTGGCCGATCCGGCGGCGTCGGCCTCGGCGCTGCTGGGCGCGGACGTGGCGGCGGTGACGGAGGACGGGTCGCCGCGGGCCGGGCGGACGGTGGCGTTGTGGGAGCCGCCGCTGCTGGACGACCTGGAGGGCGAGAACGGGGCGCCGGTGCGGCGGTCGGCGGGCGCGGAGACCGCGCGGATCCTGGCCGACCTGGTGGTGGAGGGCGCGCGGTCGTTGGCGTTCGTGCGGTCGCGGGTGGGGGCGGAGCTGACCGCGTTGGGCGCGCGTCGGGTGCTGTCGGAGGTCGACCCGTCGCTGACCTCGCGGGTGGCCGCGTACCGGGGCGGGTACCTGCCGGAGGAGCGGCGGGTGTTGGAGCGGGCGGTGTCGTCGGGCGAGCTGCTGGGCGTGGCGACGACGAACGCGCTGGAGCTGGGCGTCGACATCGTCGGGCTGGACGCCGTGGTGGTGGCCGGGTTCCCGGGCACGCTGGCGTCGTTCTGGCAGCAGGCCGGGCGGGCGGGGCGGACCGGGGACAGCGACGCCCTGGTGGTGTTCGTGGCGCGGGACGACCCGTTGGACACCTACCTGGTGCACAACCCGTCGGCGGTGCTGGACAAGCCGGTCGAGGCGACGGTGCTGGACCCGACGAACCCGTACGTGCTGGAGCCGCAGTTGGCGTGCGCGGCGGCGGAGCTGCCGTTGACGCCGGAGTCGCTGGACGCGTTCGGTGGTGACGCGGCGCTGGCCGTGCTGGAGGACATGACGGCGCGGCGGGTGCTGCGGCGGCGGCCGAACGGCTGGTACTGGACGTCGCACGACCGGCCGCACGCCCACGTGGACATCCGCGGGTCCGGTGGCGAGCAGGTCGTGGTGGTGGAGGCCGACTCGGGGCGGATGCTCGGCACCGTCGACCCGGGTTCGGCGTGCTGGCAGGTGCACTCGGGTGCCGTGTACCTGCACCAGGGCGAGTCGTACGTGGTGGACGAGCTCGACCTGGACGCCGGTCTGGCGATGGTGCACGCGGAGAAGCCGGACTGGACGACGACCGCCCGTGACACCAAGGACATCTCGGTGGTGCGGGTGTTGGAGAAGCGCTCGTTCGAGGGGGTGACGGTGTGCCTGGGCGAGGTGGAGGTGACCTCGCAGGTGGTCGGCTACCTGCGCAAGCTGCCATCCGGCCAGGTGATCGACTCGGTGCCGCTGTCACTGCCCGCGCAGACGTTGGTCACGCGGGCGGTCTGGTACACGGTGTCGGCCGAACTGTTGGGCACTGCGTCGTTGGGCGCTGGTGATGGGCACAGTGCGCCGGGGGGCGCCGGTCTGACTCCGGCGCGCGTCCCCGGCGCACTGCACGCCGCCGAACACGCGGCGATCGGCCTGCTACCGCTCTTCGCGACCTGTGACCGCTGGGACATCGGCGGAGTCTCGACCGCGCTGCACCAGGACACCGGGGAGGCGACGGTGTTCGTGCACGACGGTCATCCCGGGGGAGCCGGGTTCGCCGACCGCGGGTTCGACGCGGTAGTCCCGTGGTTGGTCGCTACTAGGGAGGCCATCGCGGCTTGCGCGTGTCCGGCCGGGTGCCCGTCCTGCGTGCAGTCGCCGAAGTGCGGGAACGGCAACGATCCGCTGGACAAGGCGGGCGGTGTGGCCGTGCTGGACGTCGTGCTCGGGGTGGTCGGGGAGAGACACCACGACGTCCAACACGGCCACGTCGATCACGACCGGTCGGCGGCGACCAGGCCGTAGTCGGAGGTGCGGTCGGCGGCCTGGAGCAGGGCGTCGCGGACCACGTCCACGTGCGGCAGGTGCCACGCGCAGATCTGCGGCTTGACCCGCCAGTGCACCACGCCGACCTGGCCGGGGCTGGGCGGCAGCGGGACGTACTCGCCCTGGCCGTAGTGCGTGACGTCCGGGTCGGTGATCGGCGTGCCACCGGAGGCGACCAGGAACATCCAGCGGCCTTCCGGGGTGGCCACGATCGGCACCGGGATGCCCGCCGCGCGCAGCTCGACCGCGGCCCGGCGGCCGAGGTCGGCGCTCACCTCGACGGCGTCCACGCCGTGGCCGGTGGCCAGCAGGATGCTGTAGGAGTGGCCCGCCCACCAGGTGGCGACCTGCTCCGCCTTGGTGCCGATGCGCTCCTGCCAGTCGTGGTGCACCGGGACGGGCCCGCTGTCCTCGACGCCGTCACGCCCGGCCCACCGGTCACCCGCCGGATAGGTGCCCGGCAGCACAGACCACCCGTGCCACGCGAGGTTGACCGCCTCTGCGCGCAGCTCGATGCGGAAGGCCCCGCGCCAGCTATCCGACCACTCCATCTTTCGTTCGCCTCCTGCGTTCTGCGTCCACGACACCGTGTCGCGCGTTGTTCGACACCGTGTCGGTGCCACCACTTGAACTAACGCCATGACCGGCGGTTTTGGTAAGCGCTTGTCGGTCACTGGTCGTTGTGGCACGGCGAGCGCGGTCGGCGGGGGCGGCCGGCAGAACGGCGTGCGGGCCGCTCACCCACCGTGAAGCCGCGAATCTGCGGTCGTGTGAGTCCGCTCACCGCCGGCGGACGACCGTTCGTCGCGTCGGGCCGGGGTCACGGTTCGGCCGGACCTGCCCGGGCACGTGCGCTGGGCGCGCCGAACACCGTGGCCTCGCCGGACACCCGGACGCTCACCTCCCACCCGTCCACCTGGCACGCGGTCAGCCGGCCGCCCATCCGTGCCACGACCCACTCGGCCCGCGCGCACGCGTGCGCGACCCCGCCGGCGAGCTGCCCGGCCGCCGCCAACGCCCCGAGGTCGGCCGCCGCGGCCACCCGGTGCCGGCTCACCACGGCCTCGCCGACGTGCACGCCGACCGCCACCAACCCGAACCACACCGCGCCCACGGCCACCGCCACGACGGACGCCGACCCGCGGTCATCCACGCCGGTCACCCACCGACCACCCCCGGCTCCAGCACCGCGTAGGCACCTCCTCGCAGCTCGACACCCAGCCACGAGACCGTGACCTCCACCGACGCCGTGTCCTGCGCTCTTCGCACCGCCCACCGGGCGCCCTCGGGCGCGATCCCCTCGACCACGCCCGGCACCCGGGCGTCGTCACCCCGGGCCACCAGCCGTGCCGCCTCCCGCGCCGCGTCCGTGCACCGGAGGTAGTCCACGACCGCCATCACGGCACCGATGCCCAGCACCAGCAAGGCGACCAACCCGCACACCGCCACGGCCGCTTCGACCGTCACCCCGCCTTGGTCGTCACCGAGCGCGCCGCGCCCGCGCTTCACGTGTCCACCGCGAAGGCCCGCACGATCAAGGCCCGGAGCAGGCCCTCCACCCAGTCACCGCTCATCAGCGAGAACAGGAGCAGGGCGAGCGCGGCGGCGGCGAGCGAGCCGATCGCATACTCCACCGTCGACATGCCACCGTCATCGAGCAGGATTCGTTTGCCGGTCACCATTTCCTCCACACCAATGTCTAATATGGACAGTCAGAAACCTTCGCTCACCCGGCTGACGACGCCGATCACCACCGGCACCACACCGAGGCACAGGAACGCGGGCAGGAAGCACAGCGCCAACGGCCCCGCCACCAGCACGGCGGCACGGTGCGCCCGAGCCTCCGCCTGGTCCGACACGCTCGCCCGCGCCTCCGCGGCCAGGTCCGCCGCCGCCCCGGCCAACGCCGCACCCGACCGCGCGGTCCGCCGCGCCGCCCTGGCCAGCGGCGCCGTGTCCGGGTGTGCCAACGCCTTGGCCCACGCCTCCACCGGATCCGCACCCAACGTCAACAGGTCGACCACTTCCCGCAGCCGCCCCGCCGCTCCGGCCGGAACACCCGGCAGCACCGCCCGCACCGCCTCCGCCACCGGCAACCCGGCCCTCAGCGCGGCCGCCAGCAGGTCCCACGCCGCCGCCGCGGCGAACGGGTCCGCGGATCGCGCCTCGGGCCCGCGTTTTCGCCTCACCTCCGCACCGAACCGTCGCCAGGTCCTCAGCGGTGTCCGCCTCCCGGCCACCGGCCGAGCCACCCGCTCAGCGCTCGCACCGGATCGTCGCCCGATGCCCACCCAGGGGTGTCGCCAGGCCTCCACCCCAAGCTTTCGCCCGATGTCCGGCGCGGGCGTCCGCCCGATCGCCGAAGCGGGCTGCGGCCCCGGCTCCAGCCAGAACGGCCGCTCGATCTCCGCCCTGACCTGTCCGCCGGCCTCCGACACCGGTTCTCGCTCGGCCTTCGACCGAGGCCGGCGGCCGACCCTCAGCCACGGTTGCCGCCCAGCGCCCGCGCCGAGTTCTCGCGCGGCCTCCGGACCAGGTTCCCGCCCGGCTCCCGGTTGCCCCCGGGCCGTGTGCCTGAGCCGCGCCGCGGCCCTGCCCGGTGCCGGGAGCGCGATGACCGCCAAGGCAAGCAGCACCAGCGGCAGCACCAGCGGCGGCGACAGGCTCATGCGATCACCTGCCTGGTCAGTCGGCCGCTCCACCGCAGCCCGGCACAGATGAGGACCACCCCCGCGACCAGCAGCACCTGTCCCGGCGCGGTGCCGGACAGCACGGCCAGCGGTCCCGCCCCACTCAGCTCACCGAGCACCACACCGAAGAGCGGCAACCCGGCCAGCACCGCCGCGCTCGCCCGCGGACCGGCCATGCGGGCGTGGACCTGCTTGGCGAAGGCGGTGCGCCGATCGAAATCCCGGCGGACCGCGTCGAGCACGTCCGCCAACGGCACGCCGTGCACGGCCGACAGCCGCCACGCCCGGGCCAACTGGCGGGCGTCGGGGAAGTCGGCCAGCGCCGCTTCCACGTCACCGCCACGTGCCGACGTCGCCGCGACGGCCCGCAGCACGTCGGTCGCGGGCGGCTCCGCGTCCTCCGCCGCACCCATCGCCGCCTTCGCCGGGTGCGCACCCGACCGCAGCTCGGCGACGAACGCCTTCAGCCCGTCCGCGAGCGCGACGGACGCCGCCAGCCGGTCGCGTTGCCGAGTCGCCTCGCGGTACGCGTGCCACACGGTCGCCGCCAGCAACGCACCCGCGATCACCCCACCGACTCCCACCGGCAGGCCCAACGCGATCCCGACCAGCACCGCGTGCACTTGCTTGGGCCTCAACGGCTTCCACCGCACCCGACGGCGAGGTCCGGCGAGGCGTCGCCGCGCCTCGGCCGAGGGCACCACCAGCAACGCCGCGGCCAGCAACAGCAGAGTCATGGCGCACCGACCAGGTCCTTGAGCGCCGCACCGGCTTCCCGCCAACCGCCGTCACGCCGCCAAGCGGGCCGGACGACCAGGTCACCGGAACGCCGTTCCAGCACACCGATCTCCGCCAAGTGCCGGGTGCCGTCACCCGCGCGGCGCATGTGCAGCACGACCTTCACCGCGGCGGCCAGCTGGCTGTGCAAGGCGTGCCGGTCGAGCCCACCGAGCGCGGCCAACGCCTCCAACCGGGCGGGCACCTCGGCGGGCGAGTTGGCGTGCAACGTCCCCGCACCGCCGTCGTGCCCGGTGTTGAGCGACGACAGCAGCTCGCACACCTCGGCGCCCCGCACCTCCCCGACCACGATCCGGTCGGGGCGCATCCGCAACGCCTGCCGGACCAGGTCCCGCATCGTCACCTCGCCCGCGCCCTCGACGTTCGGGCCGCGGGCCAGCAGCCGGACCACCTGCGGGTGGTCGGGCTGGAGTTCCCCGGCGTCCTCGACGCAGACAATGCGCTCGTCGGGCGGGACACACCCCAGCAGCGCGGCGAGGAGAGTCGTCTTCCCCGACCCCGTGCCGCCGACGACCAGGAACGCCTGCCGCGCGGCCACGATCGCCCGCAGCAGGTCGGCCGCCACCTGGTCGAACGTGCCGGAGTCCCGCAAGGCCACCAGGTCGTGCGCCGCCGGCCGCAGGACCCGCAACGACAGGCAGGTGAACGGCGCGATCGGCGGCAACACCGCGTGCAACCGCACCGAGCCGGGCAACCACCCGTCGACGTAGGGCGAGGCGTCGTCCAACCGCCGCCCAGCCGCCACCGCGAGCCGCTGCGCGAGCCGTCGAACCGCGGCCTCATCGGGAAACGTGACGTCCGTGCGGCGCAACCCGTCCACACCGTCGACCCACACCTGGTCCGGCCCGGTCACCAACACGTCGGTCGTGCCAGGGTCCCGCAACAGCGGCTCCAGCGGCCCGGCACCGACGAACTCCTGCCGCAGCACCGCGAGCGCCCGCTGGACGTCCTCGTCACCGAGCACCCCGCCGGCCTCACCCCGCACCGCCGCCGCGACCGCCGCGGACGTGAGGTCCCCGCGCCCACTGGCCAACCGCACCCGAACCCGCTCAACAAGGTCGTTCACGATCACCCTCCCGACGACGCCCACCCAGAACTTCCCGAGCGGCATCGACCAACCCCTGCCGCCCACCACCCGCCTCGGCTCGCAACTGCGCCGACAACTCGGCGAACACCAGCGTCGAAAGCAGCTCGGGCCGACACCGCCGAAACCGCACCGGCGCCCGAAACCCGGGATGCCGCCTCAAGGTGGGCCCGAGATCACGACCCACAACCCACCGCCCGACCCCTGACTGCCGCAGGTCGCCAGGCCCGTGCGATGGATGGGTTCGATCAGTGGTCATGAAGCACCGCCAAGAGGTCTTGGTCCGCCCTCACCAAGGGCGGACGACTGGATCGCGGGCACTTGCCGGGCCTCGGACCGCGCGGTCCGGGCGCCCGGGGAAGTGATGTCGCGACGGGTGATGGGGAACGCGGGAACCCGAGTGGTGCTCGGAGTGCTCCGCGTGAGGCTGGGAGGACTTCGGGTGGCTCGGTGAACCGCGCGCCGCGTTCGGCTTGCCTACCACCGCCGTCGACCGCGGCCTGGTGTTGCTCGGCGCCGGGTTCGACGTGCAGGCGCCCGCTCTCGGCCGGGTGTCGCCCCACGCCGGATTCCGCACCCGGGCAACCATCGTCGACCGGGCGCTGCCCCGCACACAGTCCCGCGCACCGGCAACCGCTCTCGGCTGGATGTTGTGGCCGGTCGGGTCGTGCCGGCGGGGAACCGGCGCCGGTCGGGGATGGTGGGGCGGATTCCGTTTGAGGGCGGGTGGCGTTGGACAGCGGGGCGTTCGGGTCAGTGGGCATGGAGGGCCGCCAGGACTTTTCGGGCGGCCTTCGCCAACGGGCCGCGGGTGGTTTCGGGGAAGTGGCCGTTGTCCAGTGCCCTGGCCAGCCTCGGTTCCGGGCGCATGGTGGTCAGCAGCGGCACGTTGATCGCCTCCACCACTTGCGCGGTGGTCAGGCCACCGGGAGCCGGGCCTCGGACCACCGCCTTCAGCCGCACGCCCCGTTCGGCGGTCTGCTCGACCACGGTCCTGGCCGCCATGCACGCCTTCACGTCCGCCGGCACCACCAACACCGCCAGGTCGGCCCGGTCGAGCGCGGCGAACGCCGCGGCGGTGAGCTGACGCGGCACGTCGCACACGACGGTTCCTCCGGCACGCCTGCCCGCCTCGACCACCGCCACCACGGCGTCCGGCTCCGGGCCAGGACCTGTCCGGCCGCAGGACAGCACGGTCAGGCTGCCGCGCCTGCCCGAACGGCCCGGCAGCGCCGAGCGCAGCGCCGCGGCGGGCACGCGGCCACCCTTCAGCCGCAACGTGGGCCACCGCAGCCCTTCCTGCCGCTCCGCACCCAACGTCAGGTCGAGACCGCCGCCCAACGGGTCGCAGTCGACGAGCAGGCCGTGACCACCGGCCGCCAGCACGGCCTGCCCCACCGCCACCGCCAGCACCGACGCACCGGCACCGCCCCGCGCGCCCAGGATCGCCAGCATCCCGCCCTCACCGACCGGCACGTCCTCCGCCGCATCGGCCAGCACCGCCCGCAGCCGCTCCTGGTCGGCGGGCAGCTCCAGCACCTGCTCCGCGCCCAGCGCCAGGGCACGCCGCCACACCTCCGCACCCGGCGGACCGGTACCGACCACGTGCACACCCGATCTGCGCGGGAACCCGGCGCACGCGACCACGGCCTCGAAGTCCAGCACCAGCGCCGCCGCACCGTGCCAACGCCCGCGCAACGCCGTCACGTCGACCATGCGCTCCAACTCGCAGCCCACGACCGCCGCCGCGTGCAGCACCTCGTCCACCAGTCCCGCGTCGGTCACCAAAGCCACCGGTCGCTTCACGCCACTCCCCCGTTCCCGTTGTGGATCTACGGGTTCCACGGTGTCGGGCGGTGAGGAAGGACACAACGCCACATGATCAACATGTGGACAACCGGATGGCCTGTGGACAACTCGACGGCCGACCACACCGGGCAGCAGTCCGCAAGACGGCGGTCACGGCCGTCGCGGCAAAAGATTCGGAGGATGATGCAAGAAGGGGCGCGAGTGCGCGGAGGTCCAGCGCGACGACCCCGGAAAACCGACCCCGGACATGGGACGACCCCCGCCAGGGGGGAGGGACGGGGGTCGTCATTGGTTCAGTCCCGGGGGGTCGGACTGAACCCGTCCGGTCGAGCCGGACCCGTCTACTGTATCCCCACGGGACACGGTCATGCGTGCTTCTCGTTAGAGGGAGACCAAATTTCGACCGACCGCACATCTGATTCGTAAACTCACGAACATCTGCGGCGGCCGGCCGACCCCTCCCCGCTTAAGCTTGACCGGTGACCGAGCACGCCACCGACGGCAGTCGAGTCGCCGCGTTCTTCGACCTGGACAAGACCGTCATCGCCAAGTCGAGCACGCTGGCGTTCAGCCGGCCCTTCTTCCAAGAGGGCCTGATCAACCGGCGTGCGGTGCTCAAGAGCGCCTACGCGCAGTTCGTCTTCATGCTGGCCGGCGCCGACGCCGACCAGATGGACCGGATGCGCTCGCACATCACCGCGCTCTGCGAGGGCTGGGACGTCGAGCAGGTGCGCTCGATCGTCGAGGAGACGCTGCACGACATCGTCGACCCCCTCGTCTACAAGGAGGCCACGCAGCTCATCACCGACCACAAGGGCGAGGGCCACGACGTGGTCGTCGTGTCTGCTTCCGGCGAGGAGCTGGTCGCGCCCATCTCCACCATGATCGGCGCCACCCACAGCGTGGGCACCCGGATGGTGGTCGCGGGCGGCCGCTACTCCGGCGAGGTCGACTTCTACTGCGCCGGCGAGAACAAGGCGATCGCCCTCAAGCAGCTCGCCGAGCTGCACGACTACGACCTGAGCCGCTGCTACGCCTACTCGGACTCGATCACCGACTTGCCGCTGCTGGAGGCCGTCGGCCACCCGACCGCGGTCAACCCGGACCGCGCGCTGCGCCGCGTCGCCACCCAGCGCGGCTGGCCGGTGCTCACGTTCTCCGACCCCGTGTCGCTGCGCGCCCGCATCCCCCGCCCGTCGGGCACCGCGGTGGCCGTCACCGCGATCGGGTTGGGCGCCGCGACGGCCGCGGGCGTGGCCTGGTACGGCCTGCGCAGGCGCCGCCGGAGCTGATTCACCCCGGCGTGCCCCGGTCAGCGGTACCGGGGGTCCCGAGGGGCACGGAATCACTGTCACAAAAGACTTTCCACTACTGACGGTCGCTTGAACGGTGCACCCCATCGAGCCCTTGCTGTGACGGCGGACACGCACTACAAAGGAAGTGCGGACCTCGGGTCGGCCAGGGACGAAGCGGAAGAGAAGCGGCGTCCACCCCGACGGAGCTCCGTGCGCGGACTTCGAGACACCCACGCGCAGCACGCCGCGGGAGGCTTGTCGTCTAGGGCCTGCGTACCGGGACGCCGGACGCCGAGGCCAGGTCGGTACGACACGAGTTGCACGCCTGGTAACTCAGAAGCCCGCGCTGACGACGGTGGGGCCCCTCAACCGAGGGGCCCCACCGTCTTTTTGCGCCACTGCTTCCTGCCCCGAAAGCGCGACCCGCCGAACTAGTGCCCGAACGAGTGACGCGCCAAACCCCTGGTTCTGTCGGTGCCCCTCCGCACAATGGCCACACAACGCAACCCGTTGACCCGCCTGTGTGACGTGGGTAACTTGCCAAACGCACCACGTTGTGGTTGAAGATTCCCAGTGGGGAGGCCGCAGTGCTCCGTCCGCTCGTCGCCGTCGCCGTGGCCGCGGCTTCCGCAATGCCGACACCGGCGCACGCCGCCCCGGACCAGGCGCAGCACGTCACCGCCATGGTCCGCGGCATGTCGCTGGAGCAGAAGGTCGGCCAGCTGTTCGTCACCTACCTGCACGGCCAGTCCCCGGACGAGGCGCACCCCGGCAACCTGCGCGACTTCGGCGTCGCCACGCCCGCCGAGGTGGTGGCGAAGTTCCAGCCGGGCGGTGTCGTCTACTTCAACAACTCCAGCTACGACAACATCGACACACCGCGCCAGATCGCCACCCTCTCCAACGGCCTGCAGGCGGCGAGCCGGATCCCGCTGGCCATCGCCACGGACCAGGAGATGGGCATCGTCACCCGCATCGGCGCGCCCGCCACCCAGTTCCCCGGCAACATGGCCCTCGGCGCGGGCCGCAGCGCCGAGAACGCCGAGCACGCCGCCCGCATCACCGCCCGCGAGCTGCGCGCCATGGGCATCACCCAGAACTTCGCGCCGGACGCGGACGTGAACTCCAACCCGGCCAACCCGGTCATCGGCGTGCGCTCCTACTCCAGCGACCCGGCGCTGGCGGCCGAGCTGACCGCCGCCCAGGTGCGCGGCTACCAGGGCCGCTTCCTGGCCAAGCACACCGTCAGCGCGACCGCCAAGCACTTCCCCGGCCACGGCGACACCGACCAGGACAGCCACACCACGCTGCCGAAGGTCGACCGCTCCGAGGCGGAGTGGAGCGAGGTGGACGCCCCGCCGTTCCGGGCGGCCATCGCCGCGGGCGTCGACTCGATCATGACCGCGCACATCCAGATGCCGAAGATCGACCCGTCGGGTGAGCCGGCGACGCTGTCCAAGCCCGCGCTCGACCTGCTGCGCCGCAACCTCGGCTACGACGGCGTGGTCATCACCGACTCGCTGGCCATGGCGGGCGTGCGGCAGCTGCACAGCGACGCCGAGATCCCCGTGCTGGCCTTGAAGGCGGGCGTGGACCAGCTGCTGATGCCGGTGAACCTGGAGCTGGCCGTCAACAGCGTGCTGGCGGCCGTGCGCAGCGGTGAGCTGACCGAGCGGCGCATCGACCAGAGCGTGCTGCGGATCCTGCGGATGAAGTTCCTGCGCGGCATGCTCACCGGCCCCGCGGTGGACGTGGACAAGGTCGACGCCGCGGTCGGCCCGGCCGAGCACCTCGACGCCGCCGAGCGGATCACCGACCGCACGATCACCGCCGTGCGCAACGACGCGGGCGTCCTGCCGCTGCGCACCAAGCCCACCGCCGCGCTGGTCACGGGCTGGGGTGAGACGACGACCCGCACCCTGGCGGGCTTCCTCGGTGGCACGGCCCTGCCCACCGGTGCCGCGCCGACCCAGGCCCAGATCACGGCTGCCGTCACCGCCGCCGCCAACGCCGACGTGGTCGTCGTGCTCACCAACGCGCTGTCGCGGCAACCGGCGCAGCAGACCCTGCTGACCAGGCTCCTGGCCACCGGCAAGCCGGTCGTCGCGGTCGCCGTGCAGAACCCGTACGACGTGGCGCACACGGCCGCGCCCACCTGGCTGGCGACCTACTCCTACGGCGCGGTGTCGATGGCCGCGCTGACCAGGGTGATCACCGGCGAGGCGGCACCGGTCGGCAAGCTGCCGGTCGAGGTGCCCGGACCGACGCCCTACCCCTTCGGCCACGGACTGGAGTGGTGACCGCCATGGATCGCAGGCACTTCCTCGCGGCGGGCGCCGGCGCCCTCGCCGTCCCCGCGCTCGGCGCGTTCGACAGCGCTCCCGACCACCCGGACCGGCCGCGCCTGATCAAGACCGGTGCCGAACAGCTGGCCGAGGACGGCTGGCGGCGGTTCGCGGGCGGCAAGGTCGGCGTGGTCACCAACCCGACCGGTGTGCTGCGCGACCACACCCACATCGTCGACTCGATGGTGGCCGCCGGGGTCAGGCCGCTGGCCGCGTTCGGCCCCGAGCACGGCTTCCGCGGCACGGCGCAGGCCGGCGGCTCGGAGGGCGACTACCTCGACCCGCGCACCGGCATCCCGGTCTACGACACCTACGGCGCGAGCGTCACCAAGATCGCCGGGATGATCACGAAGTCGGGCGTGGACACGCTCGTGTTCGACATCGCGGACATCGGCGCGCGGTTCTACACCTACATCTGGACGATGTACGCGGTCATGCAGGCCGCCGCGGCGACCGGCGCGCGGTTCGTCGTGCTCGACCGGCCCAACCCGGTCGGCGGCACAGCCCGCGGCCCGCAGCTCGACCCGGCCTACGCGACGTTCGTCGGCCGCAAGCCGATCGCGCAGCAGCACGGCATGACCATCGGGGAGCTGGCCCGGCTGTTCGACGGCGAGTTCCTGCCCACCGACGGCGGCCGGGTGTCGAGCCTGGAAGTGGTCGACGTGCGGGGCTGGAAGCGCGACGACCTGCACTCCGGCCTGCCGTGGGTCCCGCCGAGCCCGAACGTCCCCACGCACGACACCGCCCTGGTCTACCCGGGCACGTGCCTGTTCGAAGGGCTGGTGTTCTCCGAGGGCCGGGGCACCACCCGCCCGTTCGAGACGATCGGCGCACCGGGCCTGGACTGGCGGTGGGCCGAGGACCTCAACGCGATGGGCCTGCCCGGTGTCCGGTTCCGCGAGACCTACTTCACGCCCACGTTCAGCAAGTTCGCCAACAAGCTGTGCGGCGGCGTCGCCCTGCACCTCACCGACGTCCACAGCTTCGACGCGCCGCGCACGGCCGTCGCCATGATCGTCACGGCGAAGGCCCGCTACCCCCAGGTCTTCGCGTGGCGACCCGACCTCTACATCGACAAGCTCAGCGGCTCGGACCGGCTGCGCCGCATGGTCGACGCGGGCGCGAACACCGACGAGGTGGTTGGCGCCTGGGCCGACGAGCTGGCCGCGTTCGACCGCACCCGCCGGCCTTACCTGCGCTACCGGTAGAGGGAGAACAGCGATGCGCGTCCCCGCCCTGCTGATCGCGACCACCATGGCCCTGTCCGTCACCCTGCCGGCGCACGCCGAGGGCCGCGAAGCGCGCTTCGACCAGCCGCACGAGGGCTGGTCGAGCAGCGTGCTGCGAACGGGTACCCCGCAGCGCGTGGGACTCGACCCGGCCCCGCTGGACGCCGCCCTGGCGCAGATCGAGCGCTACACCGTGCCCGATGCGACCGGCCACCCGCTGTTCGCGGGCGCCGTCACGCTGTTCGCGCACGACGGCGTCGTGGTCACGCACGAGCCGACCGGCTGGGCGGTCCGCTACGCCGACGCCGCCGGCACCGAGCTGCCCGAGGCGCAGCGGGTGCCGATGACCCAGGACACGATCTTCGACCTGGCGTCGATCTCGAAGCTGTTCACCTCGATCGTGGTGATGCGGCAGCACGAGCTGGGCCGCTTCGGCCTGGACGACCCGGTGGCGCGCCACCTGCCGGAGTTCGGCGTCAACGGCAAGGAGTCGATCACCGTCCGGCAACTGCTGACCCACACCTCCGGCCTGGTCGCGTGGCTGCCGCTGTGGTCGCAGTACCCGGACGTCCCGTCGCGGCTCAAGGCCGTGATGGACACCAAGCCGCGCAGCACCCCCGGCACCACGTACCTCTACTCGGACCTCAACCTGATCACGCTGGGCCTGCTGGCCGAGAAGTGGTCGGGCAAGAAGCTGGACGAGCTGGTCCGCGACGACATCACCGCGCCGCTCGGCCTGGTGGACACCGGCTACAACCCGCCGGCGGCCAAGCTGGACCGGATCGCGGCCACCGAGTACCAGGCGGGCCGGGGCATCATCCGCGGCAGCGTGCACGACGAGAACGCCTGGTCGCTGGGCGGCGTCGCGGGCCACGCGGGCATGTTCTCCACCGCGCGGGAGCTGGCCGTGCTCGGCCAGGCGATCCTCAACGGCGGTGCGCACGCGGGCGGCCGGATCCTGCGCGAGGAGACCGTCGAGCTGATGCTCACCGACTTCAACCAGGGCTTCCCGGGCAACTCGCACGGCCTGGGCTTCGAGCTGGACCAGCGCTGGTACATGGGCGCGCTGACCTCGCCGCGCGCCGCCGGGCACACCGGTTACACGGGCACCACGCTGGTGCTGGACCCGTTGTCGCGGTCGATCGCGATCCTGCTGACCAACCGCGTGCACCCGAGCCGGAACTGGGGCTCGATCAACCCGGCCCGGCGGGTGGCGGCCGACGGCTTGGCGCGGGCGCTGGCGGTGCGTCCCCGGCACGGCACGGCGTGGACGCCGGAGGCGAACGGCGGCACGTTGACCACGCGGGAGCTGCCGCGGCGCTCGGCGAAGCAGCAGCTGTCGTTCTGGGCGTTCGTGGACCTCGACCCGGGCGACGAGGTCGTCCTCGAAGCGACTGACGACGGGTCCACGTGGCGCGAGGTCCACGCGTTGGCCGGTTACGGGCAGCGGCGTTGGCAGAAGGTCGAGCTGGAGACGGAGTCGGCGGGCAAGTTCCGCTGGCGGTACGTCCGGGGCACGGGCTACGGCGGCCGGGGCGTGTACGTGGATGCCGTCCGGGTCACCGACGAGCGGGGCGTGGCACTCGACGCGGAGCGCGAACCAGCGGGTTTGCACCCCGAAGGGTGGCGGGCCGCGGACCGTTAGTGACATCGGCGCGGTCCGGACCCGCCAAGCGGTGATATTGGGTCACGGTTGGGGTGAGTTACCCCCACCGTGCGTTGACCACCGGTTGGACGGTTAGTAAGTTTCCCACGTGTCCACCGAAAGTACCGCCGACTCCAGTCCCCTGGTCAAGATCCGTTCACTCCTGCCGGGCCTGGCCCGGGCCGAGCAGCGGGTCGCCAAGGTCGTGCTGGACAACCCGGCGACCGTCGCCCACCGCAGCATCACCGAGGTCGCCGAGGCCGCGGGCACCAGCGAGACCACGGTGACCCGGTTCTGCAAGGCCATCGGCGTCGGCGGGTATCCCGAACTGCGCATAGCGCTGGCCGCCGACACCGCCCGCACGTCCATGCGCACCGACCGCGACCTGGGCGGCGACATCGGCCCCGGCGACGACCTGCGCCAGGTCGTCGGCAAGGTCGCGTTCGCGGACGCGCGGGCGGTCGAGGAGACCGCCGAACAGCTGAACGTGGAAACGCTCGAAGCGGTCGTCGAGGCGGTCGCGGGCGCGGGCCGGGTGGACGTCTACGGGTTCGGGGCGAGCGCGTTCGTGGCGTTCGACCTCCAGCAGAAGCTTCACCGGATCGGGCGAACCTGCTTCGCGTGGAACGACACGCACATCGCGCTCACGTCCGCCGCCGTGCTCACCGGCGCGGACGTGGCGGTCGGCATCTCGCACACCGGCTCCACCTCCGAGACCGTCGAGGCGCTGCGGGTGGCCAAGGAGCACGGCGCGACCACGGTGGCGCTGACGAACTTCCCGCGCTCGCCGATCAGCGAGGTCGCCGACCACGTGCTGACCACGGCGGCACGCGAGACCACGTTCCGCTCGGGTGCGATGGCCAGCCGGATCGCCCAGCTCACCGTGATCGACTGCCTGTTCATCGGGGTCGCGCAGCGGCACGTGGACAGCGCCAAGACCGCCCTCGAAGCGACGTACGACGCGGTGTCGGGGCACCGCCTCGGAGCGCGGCCGGACGGCAGGCGGCGCCGGGAGTCCGGTAAATGACGCCGCCCCGGGACGGTGTCGCGGTCCGCGTGGACTCACCCACCGAGGCCAGGAACCCGCGGACGGAGGACATCGACCGGCTCTCCACGCTGGACGTGCTCCGCCTGATCAACACCGAGGACCACCTGGTCCCCGAGGCCGTGGCCGCCGTGCTGCCCGAGCTGGCCCGTGCCGCGGACCTCGCCGTGGGCGCCCTGCGCGCCGGTGGCCGCGTGCACTACGTCGGCGCGGGCACGTCCGGCCGGCTGGCCACGCTCGACGCCGCCGAGCTGGTGCCGACGTTCAACGCGCCGCCGGACTGGTTCGTCGCGCACCACGCGGGTGGCCGGGACGCCCTGGTCAACGCGGTGGAGAACGTGGAGGACCAGGCGTCCGCCGGCGCCGCCGAGATCCGCGAGCACGCGGCACCGGGCGACCTGGTCGTCGGCGTCACGGCGTCCGGCCGCACTCCGTTCGTGGTGGCGGCGCTGGAAGAGGCGCGCACGCTGGGCGCGCACACCGTGCTCGTGTCCAACAACCCGACCGCGCCGGCACCGGTCGAGGTGGACGTGCTGATCGCGCTTGACACCGGCCCGGAGGCGATCGCCGGGTCCACCCGGATGAAGGCGGGCACGTCGCAGAAGCTGGTACTGACGTCGTTCTCCACCGCGGTGATGGTCCGGCTCGGCCGCACGTACTCGAACCTGATGGTGTCGATGCGCGCGACCAACGCCAAGCTGCGCGGCCGCACGGTCCGCATCCTGCGCGAGGCGACGGGCCTGGGCGAGCAGGAGTGCACGACCGCGCTGGCCGACGCGGGCGGTGACCTGAAGGTCGCTCTGGTGCACCTGCTGGCCGGTGTGCCCGCGGCGCGTGCCGCGGAGGCGTTGGAACGCACCCAGGGGCACGTCCGGCTGGCGCTCAGCCAGCTAGCACCGGGCGCCACGGGATAGGCGTCGACAGCACCATCGCGCTGGACGTCTCGCCGTAGCCGCCCAGCCGCACCAGCAACCGCTCCAGCTCGCTGATCGACGTGGTCACCACCTTCACCACCGAGCAGATGTCGCCGGTCAGCCGCAGCACCTCCACCACCTCGGGGCAGTCGTCGAGCAGCTCCGGGTGCACCGTGATGCACCGCGGCCCGTAGCACTTCATCCGCACCAGGGCGACCACCGACCGCCCCACCGCCGTCGGGTCCACGGTGGCGCGGTAGCCGGTGATGACGCCCGCGTTCTCCAGCCTGCGCACGCGCTGCGCGACCGTCGGCGGCGACACGTGCACGCGCCGTGCCAGCTCGTTGTACGAGAGCCGCGCGTCCTCCTGCAGTGCCTCCAGCAGGGCCCAGTCCACGCCGTCCAGTTCGATGCTCACGATCGCAAAGCTACTCGCGGAGTCGTCTTTCGTTCGTAAGAACTTCGCGGTCAAACAGTCGTCGTCACCCATTCAACTCACCCGAACACCCAGGTCATGATGAAGACATGACTTGCCCGGTTTCACCCAAACTCGACTTCGGCGGCACGACGCCCTACGAGGACTACGTGCACGCCTCCGTGCTGCACTCGCTGCAGCAGCAGTGGTCCGAGGACCCGCGTGAGATGTCGTTCCTGGTGATCACGCAGGTCATGGAGCTGTACTTCGGCCTGCTGTGCTTCGAGTGGCGGCAGGCCAAGAAGGAACTGCGCGCGGACGACCTGCGCGCGGCGGTCCGCACCCTGCGTCGCAGCGACCTGCACATGCAGGCGCTCAACGCGGCGTGGCGGCCGATCGCCCGGATGACGCCCGCCGAGTTCAACTCGTTCCGCGACGCCCTCGGCGAGGGCTCCGGTTTCCAGTCGGGCCGGTACCGCGAGGTGGAGTTCCTGCTCGGCGAGAAGTCGCGGTCGATGCTCGTGCCGCACCGCGCCGTGCCGCGGCAGCACGAGGCGCTCGAGCAGCTGTTGACCGAGCCGAGCCTGTACGACGACGTGCTCGCCGCCCTGTACCGGCAGGGCCTGCCGATCCCGCAGGACGTGCTCAAGCGTGACGTCAGCCAACCGTACGAGCCGAACGCCGAGGTGGAGGCCGTGTGGGCGGACATCTACCGCGGCGGCTCCCGTGACCTGCTCGAACTGGGCGAGGCGTTGACCGACATCGCCGAGGAGTTCGCCCGCTGGCGCTACGACCACCTGCTGGCCACCCGGCGTTCGATGGGCGCGAAAACCGGAACCGGTGGCTCCGCGGGGGTTGCGTGGTTGGAGAAGCGCACGCAACGCTCCGTCTTCCCGGAACTCTGGACGGCCAGGAGCTACGTGTGAACGACCCGTTGGCGCACATCCGCGACTTGTTCGACCTCGACGACGACGTGGTGTACCTGGACGGCAACTCGCTGGGCGCGCCACCGAAGGCCGTCGCCGAGCGTGTGCAGGAGGTGGTGCGCCACCAGTGGGGCCGCCGCCTGATCCGCAGCTGGTCGGAGGGCTGGTGGGAGGCTCCGGAACGGGTCGGCAACCGCATCGGCAGGCTCATCGGCGCCAAGCCCGGACAGGTCGTCGTGGCCGACTCGACCAGCGTGAACCTGTTCAAGGCGCTGATGGCGGCGGTGCGCAACACCGACCGCATGGAGATCGTGGTGGACGCGGGGACGTTCCCGACCGACGGGTACATCGCCCGGTCGGTGGCGGAGCTGACGGGCCTGGCGTTGCGGCCGGCGCCGCCGGAGGAGCTGGACCTGCGGGACACGACGGCGGTCGTGCTGCTCAACCACGTCGACTACCGCACGGGCCGGCTGCTGGACATGGCGAAGCTGACGGCGCAGGCGCACGCGGTGGGCGCGAAGGTCGTGTGGGACCTGTGCCACAGCGCCGGCGTGCTGCCGATCGAGCTGGACGCGCTGGACGTCGACCTGGCCGTCGGGTGCACGTACAAGTTCCTCAACGGCGGGCCGGGTTCGCCCGCGTTCATCTACGTGCCGAAGCACGCCCAGCCGACGTTCGACCAACCGCTGACGGGCTGGACGGGCCACGAGGTGCCGTTCGCGATGTCACCGGAGTACACGCCGGACCCCGGCGTCTCCCGGGCGCGTGTCGGCACACCGGACATCCTCTCGATGCTCGCGCTGGACGCGGCCCTCGACGTCTGGGACCACGTGGACCTGCGTGACGTCCGCGCCAAGGGCCTGGCCCTGACCGCCCACTTCCGCTCGCTGGTCGAGGACCTGCCGGGCATCGAGGTGATCACCCCGGCCGACGAGTGGCGCGGCCACCAGGTCTCCCTGCGCCACCCGGACGCGGCACGCCTGATGGCCGAGCTGATCGACCACCAGGTCATCGGCGACCACCGCCCACCGGACGTCCTGCGCTTCGGCTTCGCCCCGCTCTACAACACCTTCGACGACGCCGACCGTGCCGCCACCACCCTGAAACAACTCCTCTGACCCGGTTCGACAAGCCGGGCAAGGCACGGGAACCGACGATCCCTAACATTGCCCGATGCGTGTCGGTGTGTACGTGGACGGTTACAACCTGTATTACGGAGGGCGCAAGCACTGCGGCAGAGGCACCGCCGGTTGGCGTTGGTTGGACATCCGCGCCCTGGTCAGCGCAGTGCTGACGGAAAAGGCGACCGACTGGCCCTCGGCCCGGCTCGAGCGGATCGTGTACTGCACCGCCCGGATCAGCGCCGCGCACAACGCGTCCGGCTCGCAGGACCAGGACGTCTACCTCAAGGCGCTGCTCGCCGTGGGCAGTGTCGACCACATCGAGTACGGCAACTACATCAGCAAGGTCGTCAAGCGGCCGTTGGCCGTGGAGAAGGGCGGCAGCGGGAAGAGCAGGCACCACCCGGTGCTGATCACCCCGAGCTGGCCGATCATGGTCCAGAGTGCGGGCGCACCCGTCGCCGACGCCCTGTTCATGGCGTCCGTGGCGACGTTCGAGGAGAAGGGCTCGGACGTCAACGTCGCCGCGCACCTGCTGGTCGACGTGCTCACCTCGGCGGTGGACGCCGTCATCGTGATCAGCAACGACAGCGACCTGCGCCTGCCCGTCCACGAGGCGTGGAACCGCGTGCCCGTCGGCTTGGTCAACCCGGGCGGCGGTTACACGGCAGGCGCGCTGTCCATGAACGCGGGCACGGGCCTGGGTACCGGGAACCACTGGTGGCGCACCCTGGGCAGGGACGACTACACCGCCCACCAACTGCCGGACCCGGCCGGCCGCTACACCCGACCGCCGGGCTGGTGACGTCGAGCACCGTGTTTGATAACGCCACGGAGACCGGTTAACCTGGTCCCATACCCGCCCGGTCCCTCGTGGGCCGGGTTTTCCTTTTCCCGGAGTTCCCCGCTACGAGGCGGCGGCGTCGGCGATGCCGCGGGCTTCGCGGGCGCCGGCTTCGAGAGCCTCGCAGTGGAAGAGGATCCAGCGGGTGATGCCGTCCGGGTCGCCGGTGGAGAAGCCGTGCAGGGCGGCGGCGTAGTCGGTCTGGCGGCGCAGGCAGAAGACCTCGGGGACGGCCAGGGACTTCGGGTCCACGCCGGTCGCGATGGAGGCCAGGCGGGACGCCGCACGCGCCACCACGCCGTTGGCCGTGTCGAACGGCGCCAGCGACATCAGCTCGCCGTGCACGACGGCCACGAGCAGCGAGCCGGGTACGGACGTGCCGCCGGTGACGAGCTGCGCGAGCAGGTCCAACCGGGAGGAGACGCCCGGTGCCGAGCGGGGACGGCCCAGTTCGCCGCCCAGGTCCGCGCCCGCCAGCACGTGCAGCCGCGCCAACGCCTGCAGCGGCGCCCGCTGCCAGGTCGGGAACACCACCCCCAGCGACTCGGCCACCCGCAACGCACCCGCCAGCACGGGGTCCGACACGGTGCCGTCCGCCGGGATCGCGGTCGGGCCGCCGTCCAACGCCGCCGACGCACGGGCGGCGCGCACGGACGCCTCGGCCGCGGTGGTCGCCCAGCCGCGCAGGTTCACCCGGTGCCGGTGCACCTGGAACACGGCGTCACGCGCCGCGGCGACGGCGTCGGCCACACCGGGCAGGTCCAGCAGCGGGGCAAGCGGATCGGTCACGCCGGAGCACACTACCCGCCGGTAAGTGGCCACCTACAACAAGCTGGAAATGGATGTTTCAAGTAGCCACTAAAGCATCTACCGTCGATGCATGAACTGGTACGACCGCCCGGTGCTCATCGGCAGCCACGTCCGCCTCGAACCCCTCACCCCCGACCACGCCGAGGGCCTGCACGAGGCGGGCAAGGACCCTGAGGTCTGGACGTGGCTCAGCTCCACCCAGCCCGCCACGGTCGAGGAAACCCGCGCCTACATCGAACGCGGCCTCGCCGACCCGACCCGGCTGGCCTGGGCGCAGATCGACCCGCGGACGAACGAGGTCGCCGGCACGACGTCGTACTACGAGATCGACCCCCGACAACCGCGGCCTCTACATCGGCCACACGTGGATCGGCACCCGTTGGCAGCGCACCGCCCTCAACACCAACGCCAAGTTCCTGCTCCTCCAACGCGCCTTCGAGGACCTCGGGGCCCTGCGCGTCGGCTGGCACACCGACCTGCGCAACGAGCGGTCACAGAAGGCCATCGAACGGCTCGGCGCGACCCGCGAGGGCGTCCTCCGGGTGCACCGCATCAGGCCGGACGGCACACTGCGCGACACGGTCGTGTACTCGATGACCGCGGACGAGTGGCCGGACCTGAAGGCCAGGCTCACGACGTGACGCGAGTCACGCCACGTGCCGCTGGTCGCAACCTAGGTGTCGTTCGGCGGAATCGCGGTGGTCACCGGCCCCGGACCGGGTTACACAGTTACCCACGCGTTTCGAACTCGGCCGAAATTGGTCTGAACCTTTTGGGTGCGCAGTGAGCTGAATCGCACTACGGTCAGTGCGCATCCCCACGGATTCAGGAGGTCCTCCCGCCATGACAGAGCCGCAAGCCGCCCTGGACAACCTGTCGACGGAGACCAGGACGTTCCCGCCCAGCGAGGAGTTCGCCGCGCAGGCGAACGCCACCGCCGCCCTGTACGAGGAGGCGGACGCCGATCGCGAGGCGTTCTGGGCGAAGCAGGCCGAGCGGCTTTCCTGGGACACCAAGTGGGACCGGGTGCTCGACTGGTCGAACGCCCCGTTCGCGAAGTGGTTCGTCGGCGGCAAGCTCAACGTCGCCTACAACTGCGTCGACCGGCACGTCGAGTCCGGCCACGGCGACCAGGTCGCCATCCACTGGGAGGGCGAGCCCGGCGACAGCCGCGCCATCACCTACGCCGAGCTGCAGCGCGAGGTCTCCAAGGCCGCCAACGCGCTGATCGAGCTGGGTGTCGGCGCGGAGGACCGGGTCGCCATCTACATGCCGATGGTCCCCGAGGCCATCTTCGCCATGCTCGCCTGCGCGCGGCTCGGCGCGATGCACAGCGTGGTGTTCGGCGGCTTCTCCGCCGAGGCGCTGCGCACCCGCATCGAGGACTCGCAGGCCAAGCTGGTGATCACCACCGACGGCCAGTACCGGCGCGGCAACCCGGCGGCACTCAAGCCGGCCGTGGACGAGGCCGTGGCCAACGCCAAGACCGTCGAGCACGTGCTGGTGGTCAAGCGCACGAACACCGACGTCGAGTGGACCGAGGGCCGCGACGTCTGGTGGCACGACGTGGTGGAGCGCCAGTCCGACCAGCACGCGCCGGAGGCGTTCGACTCCGAGCACCCGCTGTTCATCCTCTACACGTCGGGCACCACGGGTAAGCCGAAGGGCATCCTGCACACCTCCGGCGGCTACCTGACCCAGGCGTCGTACACGCACTACAACGTGTTCGACCTCAAGCCGGACACCGACGTCTACTGGTGCACCGCGGACATCGGTTGGGTCACCGGGCACAGCTACATCGTCTACGGCCCGCTGTCCAACCGCGTCACGCAGGTCGTCTACGAGGGCACGCCCAACACCCCGCACGAGGGCCGCCACTGGGAGATCGTGCAGAAGTACGGCGTGTCGATCTACTACACCGCGCCGACGCTGATCCGCACGTTCATGAAGTGGGGCGCGGACATCCCCGCCAAGTACGACCTGTCCAGCCTGCGCGTGCTGGGCAGCGTCGGCGAGCCGATCAACCCCGAGGCGTGGATCTGGTACCGGGAGACAATCGGCGCTGGTCAGACCCCCGTCGTGGACACCTGGTGGCAGACCGAGACCGGCGCGATCATGATCTCGCCGCTGCCCGGTGCGACGTCCGCCAAGCCCGGCTCGGCGCAGCGCCCGCTGCCCGGCATCGGCGCGAAGGTCGTGGACGACCAGGGCAACGAGGTGCCGCACGGTGGCGGCGGCTACCTGGTGCTCGACCAGCCGTGGCCGGGCATGCTGCGCGGCATCTGGGGCGACGACGAGCGCTACCGCGACACGTACTGGTCGCGGTTCGCCGAGCAGGGCTACTACTTCGCCGGTGACGGCGCGAAGTACGACGCCGACGGTGACATCTGGCTGCTGGGCCGGGTGGACGACGTGATGAACGTGTCCGGGCACCGCATCTCCACCACCGAGGTCGAGTCCGCGCTGGTCTCGCACCCGACGGTGGCCGAGGCGGCGGTGGTCGGCGCGTCCGACCCGACCACGGGCCAGGGCATCGTGGCGTTCGTGATCCTGCGCGGCGGCGTGGCCGAGGGCTCCGATGGCGCGGAGGCGATCAAGGCGCTGCGCGACCACGTGGCCAAGGAGATCGGCCCGATCGCGAAGCCGCGGCAGATCATGGTGGTGCCGGAGCTGCCGAAGACCCGCTCGGGCAAGATCATGCGCCGCCTGCTGCGCGACGTGGCGGAGAACCGGCAGGTCGGCGACGTGACCACGCTCGCGGACTCGTCGGTGATGGACCTCATCTCCAGCGGCCTGAAGTCCGGTGCCCAGGAGGATTGAGCAGAGCAGGACTGAGCGCTGGGATCGAACACAGAGGGGGCTCGCCGTTCGTCGGCGGGCCCCCTTCTGGGTTAGGGTCATTCCCGGTGAGCCGGGAAGCCTGGTCGGCACGAGGATGAGTCGTTGCCGAACCACCGGAGTCGATCTTGATCGAGAAGCGCCCCACCGCCGCCGAGTTCGCGCGCTACCTGCGCACCGAGACCGTCGGCGGGATGATCCTCCTCGCCGCCACCGCCGTCGCGCTGATCTGGGCGAACTCGCCGATCTCCGGCGCCTACACGGCGTTGCGCGACTTCCACCTCGGTCCGGAGTCGCTGCACCTGAGCCTGAGCGTGGGCGACTGGGCCAAGGACGGCCTGCTCGCGATCTTCTTCTTCGTCGCGGGGCTGGAGCTCAAGCGCGAGCTGGTGGTCGGCGAGCTGAACAACTTCAAGGCGGCGGTCCTGCCGGTGGTCGCGGCGATCGGCGGCATGGTCGTGCCCGCCGCGGTGGCGCTTGCGGTCGGCTGGGGTGAGCCGGGCGTCGAGAGGGCCTGGGCGATCCCGGTGGCGACCGACATCGCCTTCGCCCTCGGCGTGCTCGCGATCACCGCGTCCGGGTTGCCGAGCAGCCTGCGGGTCTTCCTGCTCAGCCTGGCCGTGGTGGACGACCTGGGCGCGATCATCCTCATCGCCGTGCTGTTCACCGCGACGCTGAACCCGCTCGCCGCGCTGGCCGCGGTGGCGTTGCTGGCGCTGTACGCGTTCCTGCAGCACAAACGGGTGACGTCACCCTGGCTGTACGTGCCGATCGCGGTGGGCACGTGGGTGGCGGTGCACGAGGCGGGCATCCACGCCACCATCGCGGGTGTCGCGCTGGCCCTGCTGACCCGGGTGCGCAAGGACCACTACGAGCACGAGGCGCCCGCCGTGCGGCTGGAGCACCGGTTGCAGCCGTGGTCGGCGGGCCTGGCGGTGCCGCTGTTCGCGTTGTTCGCGGCCGGCGTGCCGGTGAACGGTGAGGCGTTGGGCTCGCTGTTCAGCGACCGGCTGGCGTTGGGCGTGATGCTCGGCCTGGTGGTGGGCAAGGTGATCGGGATCGTGGGCGCGTCGGCGTTGGCGGTGCTGTTCAAGGCGGCCGTGTGGCCGAGCGGCGCCGGACCGCGGGACATCGTCGCGGTCGCCATGCTCGGCGGTGTCGGGTTCACCGTGAGCCTGCTGATCGCGGACCTGGCGCTGGACGGCGCGGACGCCGAACAGGCCAAGGCGGCGGTGCTGCTGGCGTCGTTGGCGGCGTCGTTGCTGGCGGCGGTTCTGCTGGTCCGGCGCAGTCGCGTCCACCAACGTGCCGACGACGATGACTGAACGTGCGCAGTTGGGCCGGTCGGGCGGCCCTGGTCCGCGCTGCATGGCACGATGAGCTGGTGACCAGCGCTCGGGAGAACACCAACGGCAGCGGACTGCCATCTGTTCCGTCGATCCCGTTGACCGCGGAGACCGCGGTGAAGATCGCGGAGGAAACCTCCATCGGCGGCCTGGTGCGCGACGCCACGGCCCACCTGTCCACGTTGGTCAGGGCGGAGGTCGAGCTCGCCAAGTCCGAGGTGGCGGGCGAGATCAAGAAGGGCGTCAAGGGCAGCGTCTTCTTCATCGTCGCGCTGGCGGTGCTGCTGTTCAGCTCGTTCTTCTTTTTCTTCTTCGGCGCGGAGCTGCTGGACGTGTGGCTGCCCCGCTGGTCGGCGTTCCTCATCGTGTTCGGGCTGATGCTGCTCACGGCGGGGCTGTTCGCCTTCCTGGGCGTGCGCAAGTTGAAGAAGCTGCGCGCGCCGCAGCGGACCATCGACTCGGCCAAGGACGCCGTCGCGGCACTCCGGCACCGCGGCGAAGGCCACTGAGCCGCGCCGTGCGGCTGCCACCGGACCCGTCGACGGCGCGGGTGCCCGGCCCGTGGACACACCGCGACGTGTCCGCGAACGGCATCCGCCTGCACGTCGCCGAGCTGGGCGAGGGCCCGCTCGTGCTGCTGCTGCACGGTTTCCCGGAGTTCTGGTGGACGTGGCGGCACCAGCTGGTCTCGCTCGCCGAGGCGGGCTACCGCGCGGTGGCCGTGGACCTGCGCGGCTACGGCGACTCGGACAAACCACCGCGCGGGTACGACGGTTTCACGCTCGCGGGTGACGTCGCGGGCCTGGTGAAGGCTCTCGGTGAACCGCGGGCGCACCTCGTCGGCCACGGGTGGGGCGGCATGCTGGCGTGGACGGTCGCCGCCATGCACTCGCGGCTGGTCTACTCGGTGACGGCCGTGTCCGCGCCGCACCCGCTGGCGCTGCGCCGTGCGATCCGTCGCCACCCCCGCCGCCAGGGCCGGGCCAGCGCCCACCTGTTCCGCTCCCAGCTGCCGGTGTACCCCGAGCGGTGGCTGACCAAGGACCGCGGCGCGGCGGTGGCCGGGATGCTCGGCGCGTGGGGCAGTCCGAAGTGGAGGGTGTCGCCGGAGTTCGACGAGGTGGTGCGGCGCAACCGCGAGGCGTTCCTGGTGCCCGGCGTCGCGCACAGCTCGATGGAGTACCACCGCTGGGCCGTGCGGTCCCAGCTGCGCGGCGACGGCCGCCGCTTCGCCGAGGCGGTGGACCGCAGGCTCGACGTGCCGGTCCTGCAGCTGCACGGCGCGCTGGACCCGGTGGTGCTGGAGTCCACCGCGGCCGACTCGGCGCTGTGGACGGGTGCCCGCTCGTCGTACCACGTGCTGTCGGAGGTGGGCCACTTCGCGCACCAGGAGGCGCCGAACACGACGAGCCGGCTGGTCGTCGACTTCCTGGCGAGGGTCTGACCTCCGGCGGAATCAGGACGCGCAGGTCTGCGTCGACGCGCGCCGGACCATCGTCGGAGCCTTCGCCACTTCCTCCGCGACCTCGTCCGCGGTCAGCACGAACCCGGTCTCCTGGTCGTCCACGGCCGCGCCGAACACCACGCCCATCACCCGGCCCTGCGGGTCGACCAACGGCCCACCGGAGTTGCCGCTGCGCACCTTCGCCCGCACCGTGTAGACGTCCCGCGTCACGGTCTGCGCGTCGTAGATGTCCGGCCCGCGCAGCATCCTGATCCGCTCGCGCACCCGCGCCTCCGACGCCGTGTACGGCCCGTCCAGCGGGTAGCCCAGCACGATCCCGTCCTCGCCCGGCGCGATCTCGTCGGTGCGGAACTGCAGCGGCGTCGCCTCCAGGTCCGGCACGGCCAGGATCGCGATGTCGGTCTGCGCGTCGTAGTGCACGACGGTGGCGTCGAACTCGCCGATGCCGACCTCGACCGTCACGTCGGTGGTGCCCGCGACCACGTGCGCGTTGGTCATCACCCGTTCCGGCGAGATGACGAAACCCGTGCCCTCCAACGCCCGCGAGCACGACGGCGCCCGTCCGCGCACCTTCAGCACGCTGGGCTCCAGCTTCCGCACGATCGGGTTCGCGCTCAGCGCCGGGTCGGGCGGGCCGACCTCCCGCATCGGGGTCCGGTCGAACGGGTCCATCGCGGCCGGGAAACCGGACACGTCGAACAGGTTCTGCAGGTCGTCGGCCAACGTCCGGGCGGCGGGCGGCATCACGTCGTCGACCGTGGACAGGATCACCGACTGGTTGAGCGTCTTCGCCAGCGACGGCAGCCCCGCGACCATGGTCAGCGGCAGCGCGATCATCCACGCCACCACGAACACCACCGCGCCCTGCACGATCGCGCCCAGCGCGTTGTCCGCGCCGCGCAGCGGGCTGGAGTTCACCTTGGGCTTGATGCCGCGGCCGATGTAGACGCCCAGCGTCTCGCCCAGCGCGACCAGCAGCACCACGATGCCGACCGCGAACACGACCTTGGTCACCACGTTGTCGAACTGGGAGACGACCAGCGGCGCGAGCTGCGTGCCCAGCACCAGGCCGACGAGCACACCCACGAACGCGGGCAGCGCCACGACCATGCCCTGCCGCGCGCCGGACACCGCGGCGAAGGCGGCCAGCGCCAGCACGAGCAGGTCGACCCAGTTCACGACACCTCCACCGCGCGCAGCGCGAGGTCGAGATCACGGACGTCCGCGGTGTCCCACGGCCGTTCCCACCCGCCCAGCGCGAGCAGGCCGTCGAGCAGGCCGGCGGTGAAGCCCCACACCAGCATGCCGGGCGCGGCGAACGCCGGACCGATGTACCCGGACGGGTGGCTCACCCGGAACCGGTTCGCCGGGTCGGCCAGGTGCGAGATCGGCACCCGGGCCACCGCGGCGGTCTCGGCCGGGTCGACCGGCGCGACCGGCGACGGCGCGTCCCAGTGCGCCAGCACCGGCGTGACGACGAACCCGGACACCGGCACGTACAGCCGCGGCAACGTCGCCACCGGCCGCACGCCCTCGCGCAGCACACCGGTCTCCTCGAACGCCTCGCGCAGCGCCGTGTCCACCGGGCCGTCGTCGGTCGGGTCGGCCGCACCGCCCGGGAACGCGACCTGGCCGGGGTGCGAGCCGAGCGTGTCGGCCCGCCGCAGCAGCAGCACGTCCGGGCCGTCCGGGCCGTCGCCGAACAGCATGAGCACGGCGGCGGGACGTCCGGTGCCGTCGGGTGGCGGCTTGATCCGGGTGAACGCGCGGGCGTCGATCTCGGCGGTCGCCTTGACCAGCCCGCTCATCCACTCCGGGACGTCGTCCGGGTCGACCAGGGCCGTCATCCGACCACCTCGCGCACCTGCTCGACGGACGTGAAGGCCACGGGGTCGGTCACCTGGGTCAGCGAACCGTCCGCGCCGACGACGTAGCTCAGCGGCAACGTCCGGGGCGCGCGGGCGGCCTTGCGCACGCCGTCGGCCGGGTCGAAGACCGAAGGCAGGTGCACGCCGAGTTTCGCCAACAGCTCCAGACCGTCCGCCTCCTTGCTTTCGACCAGGACCGCGACCACCGGTACCGCGCCGGGCTCCCGCGCGTAGGTGTCGAGGACCCTCAGCTCCTCCTGACAGGGAACGCACCAGGTGGCCCAGAAGTTCACCACAGCGCGCCCGGTCACGGTGGACGCCACGTCGACCGGGTTCCCGTCGGCCAGGCAGGTGGCGATCACACCGCGCAACGCCGCGGGGCCCTGTGCGTCGGGCGGACCTTGCGGGCACGGCCTGAGCGCGGCCTGGCCGCGCACCGCGTCGAGGTCGACGGTGCGCTGGGTGCGGGTCGGGATCGCGGCCTGGTCGACCGGGTCGGACGAGCGCGGCCACAGCGCGACGGCACCCGCCACCGCCAGCACCAGGACGACGACGGCCCACCGCGCCGGTGCGCTCACGCCAGCTTCTCCCCCGCCCGCACGCGTTCGGCGAGGTCGATCAGGTGCGGCGCTTCCTCGCCCTTGACCAGCTTCTGCGCCTTGACCGGGTCGACCTGGCCGATGCCGTAGGACGGGCACTGGGGCGCCAGCAGGCACGCGCCGCAGGCCGGTGTGCGGGCGTGGCAGACGCGGCGGCCGTGGAAGATCGTGCGGTGCGAGAGCGAGGTCCACTCCTTGCGCTCGACCAGCGCGCCGATCGCGTGCTCGACCTTGACCGGGTCTTCCTCCTGTGTCCAACCCCACCGGCGGACGAGCCGGCCGAAGTGCGTGTCGACGGTGATCCCGGGCACACCGAAAGCGTCGCCCAGCACCACGTTCGCGGTCTTGCGGCCGACACCGGGCAGCGTCACCAGGTCTTCCAGGCGGCCGGGCACCTCGCCGCCGAACCGCTCCACCAGGGCCGAGCCCAGGCCGATCAGCGAGGTGGCTTTGTTGCGGTAGAAGCCGGTCGGCTTGATCAGCTCTTCCAGCTCGGTGCGATCGGCGGCGGCGTAGTCGGCGGCCGTCGGGTACCGCTTGAACAACGCGGGCGTGACCTGGTTCACCCGGACGTCGGTCGTCTGCGCCGAGAGCACGACCGCGACCAGCAGTTGCAACGGGTCGACGAAGTCCAGCTCGCAGTGCGCGTCCGGGTAGCCCTCACCGAGGACCCGCACCATGCGACGCGCCCGGCGGACCAGCCCCAGCCGCGTCTCCGGCTGCTTCACCGCGCTCTTCGCCATGCCGACGAGATTACTGGCCGCCGGCGGGTGGACGGCGGCTCGGTCGTCGCGCGGTCGTTCGCCCCTGATCGTGCGGAAGTCCCACCCTCGCGGGGGATGCCGCACGGTGAGCGGCCTCCGGTTTGGCGGGCGACGATCGGGGGCAAGCAACCACCGGCCGACCGCACACGTCCTCTGCACGACGGCTTGAACCACCGAACGACCTCGAACCGACACGCCGGAGTGACCCCCCTTGACCGCGCGCCGAACCGGATGCGCAAGGATCGGAGCCATCATGACTGCCTGGTTCGTCATCGCCGTTCCGATCGTGATCATGTTCTTCGCGCTCTTCATGGAGCGCGTGGAAGCTCGTCTGCGGCACGTCGCCGTGCAGGAGGACGAGGTCGAGGAGTTCCTGGAGTCGGCCCGCCCCGACGAGGTCAGGGCGCTCTACGGGCACGGCATCGGCCGCGCGCTGGAACTGTTCCGGCTGCGCAGGCTGGGCGGTCGTGCCAGGAACCTGCGTCAGCGGCGCACCCGCCGCTAAGCGGGGTAGGACCGGCGAGGCCCACGGGGTCAACCCCCGCGGGCCTTATCGGGCTGTCCGGGCTGTGGTGAGCGGCGCGCCGAAAGGCGATCCCGACCACAGCCTTTAGACTGCACTCAGTGATCGGCGGCAGGCGCTGATCCGCCAGAAGGCGGAACGCGCTCAACCATGCCGCCGCGTCTCGACAGGAGGGACGAGGTGGACGAGACCCTGGCCCGCGCGGGCATTTTCCAGGGGGTTGAACAGGCCGCAGCGGAGGCACTGGCGCAGACGCTGGAGTCTGTTGAATTCCCGCGTGGCCACGTGATCTTCGCGGAAGGCGAGCCGGGTGACCGGCTCTACATCATCCAGTCCGGCAAGGTGAAGATCGGCCGCAAGTCGCCGGACGGCCGGGAGAACCTGCTGGGGATCTTCGGCCCGTCCGACATGTTCGGCGAGCTGTCGATCTTCGACCCCGGTCCGCGCACGTCCACCGCGACCACGGTGACCGAAGTGCGCGCGGTCAGCATGGACCGCCCCGCACTGCGGCAGTGGATCACCAACCGGCCGGAGATCGCCGAGCAGCTGCTGAGGGCCCTGGCCCGCAGGCTGCGGCGGACGAACTCGATGCTGGCCGACCTGATCTTCACCGACGTGCCCGGCCGGGTGGCCAAGGCGCTGCTGCAGCTCGCGCAGCGCTTCGGCAGCCAGGAGGCCGGACTGCTGCGGGTCACGCACGACCTGACGCAGGAGGAGATCGCCCAGTTCGTGGGCGCCTCGCGCGAGACGGTGAACAAGGCCCTGGCCGACTTCGCCCACCGCGGCTGGTTGCGACTGGAGGGCAAGAGCGTGCTGATCCTGGACCCGGAGCGGCTGGCCCGCCGGGCCCGCTAGGAGAACAACAAGACCGGGCGCCGCCCCCGACGCGGCGCACCGGTCTTGTTGCGCACGGCCCATCCCCCGACAGACCGCGCCTTCCACACCTCCGGCACCCGCAGGCCCCGACCCTCGTGGCGCCGGAAGGAGGCTTGGTTACCCGCCGCGACCGAGCGCGAAACGGGCTGGCAGTTGGCTTGCTCCCACGATCGCACGCCACCTACCCCGCAACTCAAGCCCGTTCACCCTCAAGTGCCCTCTGTTCAGCGGTTTCTCCTGGTGGTTTCACCCGGTCATCCCAGTGTTGTAATCGAACTGCAATCCACTCCCAGCCGATGGACGGTTCAAGACCATCCGGCGGCCTCGTGGTGACCGGTGATGGATCACACCGCGCAATTGACTGGTACGCGCGTACCAGTGCGCGCATACTGGTACGCATGTCCCAGTCTGCCCGCCTCTCCGACTACCGCACCGCCCTGACGACCCCCGGCATGCGCGGCCCCGTGGTCGCGTCCCTGCTGGCCCGCCTGCCGATCGCGATGGTCGGCCTGTCGCTGCTGCTCTACGTGCAGCGCGAGACCGGCTCGTTCGCCGCGGCCGGTCTGGTGTCGGCGTCGTCGCTGGTGGGTGTCGCGGTCGGGTCGATCGTGCAGGGCAGGCTGATGGACCGGCTCGGGCCGACCCGCCCGCTGCTCGGCGCGGTGTCGTTGTTCGCGGTGTTCGTGACGCTGGCGATCAGCGCGGTCGAGGCCGGTGCGGCGCTGGGCGTGCTGGTGCCGGTCGCGTTCCTGGTCGGCCTCACCGAGCCGATGGTGGGTTCCGCGTCCCGTGCCCTGTGGTCGCACGTGCTGCCCGCGGGGTCGGCGCGGCTGGCCGGGTACGCGTACGAGGCGATCAGCATGGAGGTGTTCTTCATCCTCGGCCCCGGCCTGGCCGGGCTGCTGGTCGCGGCGCCGTGGGCGGGGACCGGCGTGGTGATCGGCGCGGTGTCGATGGCGGTCGGCGCGGTGTGGTTCGCGTTGAACCCGACCGTGCGCGGTGTGCGTCCGGTGGCGATGAGCCGCAACCTGCTCGGTGCGCTGGCATCACCCGGTATGCGCACGGTCGCGTTGGCGGCGCTGGGCTTCGGCGTGACGATCGGGTTCATCGAGGTGGCCGTGCCCGCCGCGGCGGAGCGGGCCGGTCACGTCGGCATGGGCGGGCTGCTGCTGAGCCTGTGGTCGGTGAGCTCGGTGCTGTTCGGCGTCCTGTACTCGATGAAGCCGTTCCCGCGGGCGATGCACCTGCGGCTGCCCGTGCTGCTGGGCGGGTTCGCGGTGCTGTCGCTGCTGCTCGCCGTGCCGTCGACCCTCATCGGCCTGGGTGCGGCGCTGCTCGTGGTCGGCACGTTGATCACGCCGCAGGCGACGACCCACTCGGCCGCGATCGAGCAGGTCGCGCCCGCCGGGACGGCCACCGAGGCGTTCGGCTGGGTGGTGACCGCGGTGACGGTCGGGTTGGCGATCGGCCAGTCGGCCAGCGGTCAGCTGGTGGAGTCGCACGGCACCGGTGTGGCGTTCGTCGCGGCGGCGGCCTCCGGCCTGGTGATCGCCGTCCTCGTGTGGATCTTCCGCCGCACGGTGGCCGCCGGCGTGCCGCCGCTGCGCCAGGACGAACTGGCCCTGGTCTCCCGCTGACCCCGGGAATTGTCGGTGGTCGGGTCTAGCTTGTCGGCATGGACCTGACCGCCACCACCGCCGACCTGGCCACCGCCGCCGCCGATGTCGCCCGCCTCCTGCCGACGAGGGTGTACGACCCGGTGCTGGCCGGGTTGGTCCTGCGTGCCGACGGTGCCGGGATCGAGCTGGCGGGCAGCGACCGCGAGCACGCCGTCCGCCTGACCCGCGCCGCGACCGTGCACACGGACGGCGCGGTGGTGGTCCCGGCCCGGCCGCTGGCCGACACCCTCCGCAGCCTCGAAGACCCCCAGGTCAGACTGGTGGTGGAGGGCTCCCGCCTGGCCGTGCGCACGTCCACGGCCCGCTTCGCCCTGCCGCTCCTCGACCTCACCGCCCACCCCGGCATCCCACCGCTGCCACCCGCGCTGGGCACCATCCCCGCCCGCACCCTGACCGCCGCCCTGACCTCGGTCTCCTCTGCCGCGTCCAAGGACGACGCGCTGCCGGTGTTCACCGGCGTCCGGATGCACAGCGCCCCCGGCGGCCGGCTGGAACTGATCGCCACGGACCGTTATCGCATGGCGTTCGCCTCGCTACTCTGGGCGCCGACAGGCGAGCTGGACGTCCTGGCCCCGGCGGTGGTGCTGGCCGAGGCGTCCCGTCAGCCGGACCGTTCGGCGGAGGTCACGGTGCACGCCGACGCGGACCGCATCGCCCTGTCGTGGCCGGGTGGCAGCGTGAGCACGGCGCTGCTGGCGGCCCCTTTCCCCGACGATCGAGTGCGGAAGCTGTTGGAGGCGGTCATCGACAGCACGGTGTTGGTGGAGGCCGACGTCCTGGCCGGCGCGGTGCGCCGCGCGGTCCCGTACGCCGGGCCACACGGTTCGGTCACCATCCAGGTGGACGACGGTGAGCTGCGGGTGCGGGGCAGCGATCCGCAGAGCGGCGAGTCCGAGGAGTCGGTCAAGGCCACGATCGACGGCAACCGCGTCACCAAGACCTTCCAAGCCCGCTACCTGGCGGACGCCCTCCGCGCCTTCAGCGGCCGCCGGGTGGAACTGAAGATCCAAGACGGCCTCCGCTCCACCGTCCTGACCTCACAGGCAGGCGACGACGGCATCGAACTGACCTACCTGGTCGTCCCCCTCCGCCAGACCCCCTGACCAAACACAATCGGGTGATCTCCACCCGAAAATGTACGGAAACACCGTTACCGTCCCTCGGTTAGAAACCAGCGGAGCGCCTCAACCACCCCCGACCGCCAACCCCCGGAGCCGCCCCACCCCCGACCCACACCGCCGCCTCCCCTCAGCCCTCACCGCCTCCGACCCGCCCGCCCCTGCCCCACCAACCACAATCGCCCGCCATCGACAGCCGGAATCGCCCCCAGCCCCCGCACCAGGAACGTGGTCGACCCACCAGCGGCGAACCGGAACCGCGCCACCACCGGGCGGACACACCACGGCGAGCGGACGCAACCGACCCCGACACACCGCCACCGGCCACTGAACACCACGACCGCGCGGAACGGACCGCCCGAGCGACCGACGAGCGGCGACCAACGGACGGCGGACCACGTCGCAGCGGGACTGGCGGGCAGCGGGACCGGCGGGCAGCGGAGCAGCAGGCAGCGTCGCAACGGACCGGCGGGCAGCGGAGCAGCGGAGCAGCGTCGCAACGGACCGGCGGGCAGCGGAGCAGCGGAGCAGCGGAGCAGCGGAGCAGCGTCGCAACGGACCGGCGGCCCCGTGGTCAGCGGACTGGCGGGGGTGGACCGGGACGGCGGATGGCTGGCCTACGTCGCCGTGGCGGCGCCCCAGGCCCACATGGCGTCCAGCACCCCGCGCAGCGCGTGCCCGCGGGCCGTGAGCGAGTACCGCACCCGACTCGGCCACCCCGGCTCGCGCACCCGCACCACGACGCCGCTCGCGACCAGTTGCGCGAGCCGGTCGGCCAGCACCTTGTCGGACAACGTCGGCAGGGCGGCGGCCAGGTCGCCGAAAGCCCGCTCGCCCTCGAACAGCTCGCGCACGACCAACGTCGTCCACCGCCCGCGCAGCGCTCGCAACGTCACCTCCACCGGACAATCCGGCACCGGGTGGTCGACTTCGCCGTGCGGGTCGCCGTCCCACGCGCTCGTCGCAGATGAGGTGCGGGTCATGGTGGCGGCGGTGGAAGTCTCGGTACTCACCGTTTGGTTGGTCACGCAACGTCCTCCTAGCGTCACCCGCATGATCGCGCGTACCCCCGAAGAGTTGCCCCCGTTGTTCGCCGCGGGCTTCAACTCCGGTGACCCCAGTGGTGTCTACGAGCCCGGCGCGCAGCCAGCGGAGCTTGCCGAACACCTTGCTCTCACCCAAAAGATTACGGTCAACACCCGAAAGGTGATCACGAGGGGTGATCTGGCTCTGCTGATCGTCGACTGGCGCATCGGCGACCTCACCGGCACGGCGACCGATGTCGCCCGTCGCGGCCCCGACGGTGGGTGGCGGTACGCGATCGACAACCCGTCAGGCGTCGAGTAAGCCCGTCAAGCCTCGCGCAGGTACTCCAGCTGTGCCCGCACGGACCACTCCGCCGCGGGCCACAGCGAACGGTCCACGTCGGCATACACCAACTCGACCACCGCACGTGCCGTCGGCGCACCACCCAACGCCTCCACCGCCGCCTTCACCTGCGCCAACCGCTGCTCCCGGTGCACCAAGTACCCCCCGGCCGCAGCCACCACGTCCGGCAGCTCCGGCCCATGCCCCGGCAACCCGATCGTGCCCACCGGAAGTGTGGTCAGCAGCCGCAACGACTCCAGGTAGTCACCGAGCCGCCCATCCGGATGGGCCACCACGGTCGTCCCCCGACCCAACACCGTGTCCCCGGTCAGCACCGCGTCGTCCAACAGGAAGCACATCGAATCAGCCGTGTGCCCGGGCGTCGGCAACACCCGGATCGACAACCCGGCCGCCGAGATCACGTCCCCCTCTGCCAACCCCTCCCCACCCAACCGGAACGCGGGGTCCACCGACCGCACCGGCGCATCCACCTGTCGCCCGAAAGAACGTGCCCCTTCCGAGTGGTCAGCATGACCGTGCGTCAGCAGCACCACCTCCACCGGCGCCTGCGAAGCGATCCGCCCCAGGTGCGCCGGATCCATCGGCCCCGGATCGACCACCACGCAGGACTCCGACCCCGGCGCCCGCAGCACCCAGGTGTTCGTCCCGTCCAACGTCATCACCCCGGGGTTCTCCGCCAACAGCACCGCCGCCGTGGGCGTGACCTGCCGCAACACCCCATAAGCCAACTCACTCACGGCACGACCACCCGCAGCACGTCACCCTCCCGCACCAGTTTCGGAATCACCTTCGACACCGTCCGCGGCGCGGCCAGCACCGCCGCCACCGATCCCAGCTCGTCCAACTCCGACAACGTCACCCAAGTGGGCGGCATCAACGCCCGCCGCCCGGCCTTCCGATCCGCCAACGCATCACCAGGCCGCTGCCACACCGCATCGGACGCCTCCGTCGTCGCCCCATCCGCCCGCTGCCCCGACGGCAGCACCGCCACGAAGAAGTACGTGTCGTACCGCCGCGGCTCCTCCTCCGGCGTCAACCAGTTCGCCCACGGCCGCAGCAGGTCCGCCCGCAGCACCAACCCCTCCGACGCCAGGAACTGCGCCAACGACAACTCCCGCGCGACCAACGCCGCCCGCGCCGCCGCGAACGCCGCCGTATCGGCCACCACGGACGTCGCCGAAGGCCCGGCCAGCAGCACCCCGGACTCCTCGAACGTCTCCCGCACCGCCGCGCACACCAACGCCGTGGCCAACTCCACCGAGCACCCGAACCGCGAGGCCCACCACGTCGGCGGCGGCCCGCTCCAGGCCACCGACGTGTCCGCGTCACGCTGGTCGACCCCACCGCCGGGGAACACCGTCATCCCGCCCGCGAACGCCATCCCGGCCACCCGCCGCAGCAGGAACGCCTCCAGCCCGGCCGCACCGTCGCGCACCAGCACCACGGTCGCCGCGTCACGGGGCCGCACCGGCGGCCCCGTGAAGTCCTCCGGCGCGAAGTGGCCGGGCAACACGAGATCATCGGGGAGTTCGCGCACGCCCCGAGCCTACGAGGATCATCCGCCTGTGGACACCACGCCCGAACCCGCACTCCGACCCGCCCGCAAGGGCTGCCTGCTCAACGTCGTCCTGTTCGTGGTCGGCGCGATCGTCGGCACCGGCCTCACCGCGACAGCCGCCGTCCTCCTCTTCCTCCCCAGCGTCACCCTGACCAGCACGAACGAGGGCACGCCGAACGTCTACACCAAGCAGCGGTCGAGCCTGCTCGGCGGCACGGACCACGAGGTCTGGCTCGGCGAGTCCCCCGACCACGGCCACGTGGTCGAGATCCCGAGTGGCTGGGACGACACTCCGGAGGTAGACCGCCGGCCCGACGGCGTGGAGCTGCGGTTCGACCACGGCGGCCGGATCTTCGTCCCCGAGTCGAGTTACGTCGGCGGCCGATGAAAGGCAGGATGGGCCGAGTGGACGAACAGCTGCGCGTAGGACTCGTCGGTGCCGGCCCGTGGGCGACCATGGTGCACGCACCGGGCATCGCCGACCACCCGGGCACCCGCCTGACCACGATCTGGGCGCGCCGCGAGGAGGCCGCCGCCGAGCTGGCGCGGGCCCACGACGCGGCCGTCGCAATAACCACCGACGAGCTCCTGGACCAGGTGGACGCGGTCGCGTTCGCCGTGCCGCCCGAGGTGCAGGCCGAGATCGCGATCAAGGCCGCCGAGCGGGGCAGGCACCTCATCCTGGAGAAGCCGATCGCGGCCTCCCTGAAGGACGCCGAACGCCTCGCCGACGCCGTCAAGGCCAACGGCGTCGCCTCCCTGGTCGTCCTCACCAAGCGCTACACCCCGGAGACCCGCGAACAACTCGAACAGCTGAACCAGGCGGGCGGCTGGGTGGGCGGCAGCGCGCGCTGGCTGACCGGTGCGCTGCTCGGCGGCCCGTTCTCGAACTCCCCTTGGCGGCACGAGCGCGGTCCGCTGGACGACATCGGCCCGCACGCTTTCGACCTGCTCGACGCCACCTTGGGCAGGATCACCGACGTCATCGCCGCGAACGAGTCGGAGCACGGCCTGTGGCAGATCGTGTTCCAGCACGAAGGCGGCGCGACGAGCGTGGCCACCATGACGATGACGTTGCCGCTCAACCCGAGCATCGCCGAGGTGATCGTCTACGGCGAGCACGGCCACCGCGTGCTGGCCGATCGCGGCACGACCGCGCAGCAGGCGTTCACCAACCTGCTGGACGACTTCGTCGCCATGATCGACAGCGGCACGACCGAACACCCCCTCGACGTGCGCCGCGGTCTGCACCTGCAGCGGATCATCGACCTGGCCCGCCGGAAGGCCGAGGCGTGAAGTACCGGATCGACCCGGAGACCCTGCGCGAAATCCCGGAAGACCCCGAGGCGTTGGCGGCCTGGCTGGACCGCCAACGCCCGACCACGCACGCCGAGTGGACCGAGGTGGGCCTGGCCGCACGCCTGCTCCACCGCTTGGACCAGGCCGAACACGCGTTCCGGCAGGCCGACGACACGCCCGCGACCCGGCTCCGGCTGGCGCACGTCCACCAGTGGCAGGGTCGGTTCGCGGAGGCCGACGAGGTGTTCGCCGAGCTGCTGGACCACGACCGGCTCGGGCACTTCGCCCACCAGCACGCGGGCAAGTCGCGCTACGACCAGGGCGACTGGCGTGCCGCCGAACGCCACTTCCGCATGGCCCTCGACCTGCGCGAAGACCCCGAGCTCCGGGCGTCCAGCGAGCTGGCCCTGGACGCGGCAAACGCTTGCGCCACCGCCGCCGAGGTCGCTGTGGAGCTGCACCGCCTCATCCCGCCCGTGCACCGCCTGAGCGCGCGCTATCTCCACGGCGAACGTCCACCGCACGTGCCGGTCCTGGGCGACCTGGCGAGCGTCCTCGCCCACGGCCCGATGCCACGGCGAGCGGTCGAAGACCTGCACCGCTACAACCCGCACCTGGACGCCGCGCTCGCCGACCCGGACTGGCTGGTGGCCGAGGACGACCAGGTCACCGCCACCCCGCGAGCCCGCGCGTTCCTGGCCATGGTCAACGATGCCCACACCAGGGCCGCCGCCGACCTGTGGCCGACCCCGCCGGACATCGCGGTCCCGTCGGTGGACCACCCGATGAGCGCCGCGCACACCGGCGACACGCCCCAGGCACGCCTGTTCGACCAG
Organism: Saccharothrix sp. CB00851; assembly: GCF_001905065.1. NCBI lineage: Bacteria > Bacillati > Actinomycetota > Actinomycetes > Pseudonocardiales > Pseudonocardiaceae > Saccharothrix > Saccharothrix sp. CB00851. The sequence goes on along the minus strand of NZ_LWLC01000004.1, from coordinate 10,339 downwards.
CTCAGGGCCCTGCGACACCACCGGGCCGACGCGCACGCCGCCGCGTGGGCCGAAGAGGGCCTCGAAGTCCAGGACCTGCCCGCCGACGACCCGGTCCGCCGCCGCATCGAAGCCTCCACGGACCGCGAAGCAGCTCGGCCCTACCGCCCCTTCACCAGGGACGACAGGGCCGAGCTGCTTCGCAGACTGAGGAACCTCTAGTGCCGCGACCGGCAGCCTTTGCCCCGTATTCCGCCGGTCGGACGGGTGGATCGGGGTGCCGGCCCCACGTCCTCATCCTGGTCGGATGGGGGCGTGGGGCCGGTGCCGCGAGGCGCCCTGCCGAGCGCCGGAAGACGCGGTGAAGGTTGCCGGTCGCGGCACTAGCCGGGGTACTTGCCGTTCGACGGCTTCGGCACCCCGTTGACGAACTCGGGACCCGCTCCCGGCCACGACTGCTGCTCCCGCTGCGCCAACTCCTCGTGCAGCTGCTGCAACAACGCCCGTTCCCGGTCGCTGAGCTTGGCGTCCACGGTCGGCGGCAGCTGCACGGCGGCGGGCGCCTGCCCGTCGGCCAACGCGGCCTGCAACGCGGCCAGGTCGTCCGGCCCGAGTTCGGTGGTGACCTCGGCCCGCGACAACGGGTGGTCGTCCGGGAACGCGAACACCGGCGCCGGCGGCCGCTCCTCGACCACGGGCGGCGGCTCGACGGGCGCCTCCTGCACCGGAAGGGCTTCCACCTCCTCCGACCGCGGCACCTCGTCAACACGCACGTCGTCAACACGCACGTCATCGACGCGAACTTCGTCGACGCGCGCGTCCTCGACGTGCTCCGGCTCCCGCACCGGCAACCGCTTCACCGGCTTCGGCGGGAACGGCTGCGCGCCCTCGTACGACTCGACGCGCGCCCGACGTGACTTGGAGCCGTTCTGGGGTTCGACAGGCACCGGTTCCGGCTCGACCACCGGTGCCTGGTCCCGCGGTTCACCGTCGAACCACGTGGCGGCGTCCGGTGGTGGCTGCGGGGTGGTCGACCCGGATGGGAAGAACACCTCGCGCGCGGTCGTGACGGCCGCCGCGTGGTATTCGCCCAGCTGCGTGCCGACGGTCAGCACCTCGACCGCCGCGCGGATGCCCGCCTTGCGCAGCACGGTGTCCACCCGGTAGGCGGTGGCGGGCGCGAAGCCCGCCGGGCCGATGTCGACCAGGACGACCCGCTGCGGCAGCGGTCCGGGCGTCGCACCGGCCGGGCTGGACCGCCACGTGGCACGCACGCCGCGCACGTCCGGCAGCACCGACACGGTCTTGCCCAGCACGTCACCGAGGCCTTCGGCCGGGTCGGAGTCCACGCTGAACCGGTGCTTGACCACCGGCACCCGCTCGACCGCGAACAGCCGGTCGGCCAGCGAGCGGTCCGAGCGGACCTCGCCGAGCAGCCAGCCGATCTCGTGGCGTTCCTCCGGCGACACCGGGATGCGCCCGGCCAGCAGGCAGCCGACGACGAGTTCCACGGCTCTGTCCAGCTCCGCGACCGCCAGCAGCTCCCGGGCCTGGGTCAACGCGTCGTCGTCGACTCTTCCGGCCAACGCCAACAGGAGGTCGTGTAAACGGACGGGGAGTCCCACTCCGTCGTTCGTCACGCCTGTTCTCCTTCCGGCCCGCGCGGGAGCGCCGAGCTCTATACCGGCACCAGGTGCCCGTCGGCGTCGGCGCCGGTGCACACCAGCTCCGATGCCGCCAACGCCGCCCTGTGGTAGGGCGGCAGGTCCAGTCCGGCGGGCAGGACCTCCACACACGGGTCGTGCTCGCCGAGCGCCCGCAGCACCCGCTGGAGCTCACCGGCCAACCGGGCTTCGCCGGTCGTGGCGGTGACCAGGATCAGCCTCCTGGGTTCGCCCCCGCCCAGCCGCCACGAGGACCGGACTTCGCCGACCCCGGGACGTCCTCGCAAGGTCGCTCCGAGCACCACGGTCGCGGAATCACCCATCGACACCCGATCGGGTGATTCCGGGGAGAAGGTGTAGCCGGATTCGGGCAGTTCGTCCAGCCCTTTGACAGAACTGATGACGGACCGGTCGGCTCCGTGCGGCACGAGCGCGTCCGCCAGCAGTCGCTGCTCGTAGTCCGTCAGACCGATGCGGTCGTGCAGCAACGTGCGCGGCAGGGCCCGGGCGAGCACCGCGACGGCGTCCGTGGCGGCCCAGTCGCGGAACCTCCAGAGGAGGTCGTCCGGCAGCCGCCCGGCCAGCCTCAGCAACAGCTCGTGGCACGTGTCCGACATCTCACTCCCCGATCTCGACGATCAGTTCCACCTCGACCGGCGCGCCCAGCGGCAACTCGGCCACGCCGACCGCGGCCCGCGCGTGCTGCCCGGCCTCGCCGAACACCTCGCCGAGCAGGTCGGAGGCGCCGTTGATCACGGCGGGCTGTCCGGTGAAGCCCTCGGCGGAGGCGACGAACCCGACCAGTTTGACCACGCGGGTCACCTTGTCGAGGCCGACCAGCGCGTCCACGGCGGCCAACGCGTTCAGCGCGCACGTGCGGGCGTGTGCCTTGGCCTCTTCGGGGCTGATGTCGTCGCCGACCTTGCCGGTGGCCGCGAGCGAGCCCTTGACGAACGGCAGCTGCCCGGACGTGTAGACCAGCTGCCCGGTGCGCACGGCGGGCACGTAGGCCGCGACGGGTGCCGCGACCTCGGGCAGTTCGACTCCCAGCTCGGCCAGACGTGCCGTCCAGCTCATGCCTTGGGCCGCTTCAGGTAGGCGACGTGCTGCTCACCGCTCGGGTTCGGCAGCACCGTGACCAGCTCCCAGCCGTCGTCACCCCACTGGTCCAGGATCGCCTTGGTGGCGTGGATCAACAGCGGGACGGTCGCGTACTCCCACTTCTGCATGGCGCGCAGCCTAGCGGGGTGCCGAACAGGGGCACCCGTCCGAGTACCCCCATTCGTGTCACGCCGTGCTCAGACTTGAGACCTCTTCACATCGGCAAGGAACGCGGCGAACGCCCGCGCCCCGAACACCAACGTGCCGCCGTCCCGGTTCTTCGTGTCCCGCACACCGGCGACACGCTCGCCCACCGCCAGCTCCACGCACTGCGCGGCGGAACCACTTCGGCTGCTCTTCCGCCAAGCCTGGTTGATCATCTGTCTCCTAGCGCGTCGCGCACCGACCCGATGAGACCCACGGAGTCGTCCTCCGTGAGTGCCAGGCGCGCGGCGTCGTCCCAGACCGCCGACAGCACCTCGGCCTCCTCATCTTCTACGGGAACCATGCCCGTCAGGGCCTCCACATAGGCGGCCCGGGGTTCGTCCGACTCGATGAAGTCGAGCAGGAACATAGCCCCGACCTGCGCGCCGTAGGCGCCGACCGAGTACGGCAGAACCTGGATGGTCACGTTCGGCCGCTTCGCCATCGCGACGAGGTAATCCAACTGCTCCCGCATCACCTCGGGGCCGCCGACCAGGCGGCGGAGTGCGGCCTCATCGATCAGGGCGTGGTACTCGATCGGGTCTTCCCTGGTCAGCGCCGCTTGCCGGTCGGCACGTTCGGACGCGGCCCGGGAGTCCCAGCTGTCGCCGATGATCTGCCGGTGGGTCGCCCGCGCGACGGCCTCGGCGTACCCGGCGGTCTGGAGCAGGCCGGGGACGAGGGCCGAGTCGAGGGTGCGCTCCCGCACCGCCTCCAGCTCGTCCATCCGCAGCCGCTTGTAGTTCGCGGGCAGGTCACGGGCGTGCTCGATCGCGGACGGGTCGACGTCGGCGACTTCCCAGAGCTGCAGCGCCCGGGTCTTCTCCTCGGGTGTGGCGCCGATCACGTCGAGGACCATCGCCAGCGCGGGCCAGCGCGCGAGGGCCTCGCCGGACAGCATGCGGGTGATCGTCGGGCGGGACACCCGCGACTGCTTGACCACCTCGTCGACCTTGAGGCCGGACCTCTCGAGGATCGGGCGGATGTGACGTCCGAGGCGGCGCTTGCCCCGCGTCGAGCCGATTGCCATTCGATCACCTTAACCACTCTGCGTGACGACCCATTCCGCGAACTTCACTCGTTCGATTTTGCGGGTTTGAACGACTCGAACGCTACCATCCAGCCATGAACAATGCAGAGTTGATCGCGGAGGCGCCGAGGCTGTTCGCGATCGTCCAGGAGAACGCCGAGGGCGGGTGGGTCGCGGCGTGGGGCCTGAGGTTCGGGAGCGGCTCGGCGGAGGTCACGGGTCCGGAGGGCGGTTCGGGGCTGCGGATCTCCACCACGAGCGCGGAGCGGGCGCTGTGGTACTTCGCGATCGACAAGTCGGCGCGGGCGCGGCTGGTGTGGGTGGAGGGGGAGGTGGTGCCCGAGGGCCAAAGCGTGACGTGACTGGGTGGTCACTCGGCGCTAGCGTTGATCACGTGGAAACGTGGCGGATCGTCGCCACCAGCGCGTTCCTGCTGGGCGGGCTGGTGATGATCCTCGTCGGGATGGCGCAGGCACGCGATCGCAAGGGTGCCAGGCGGTCCGACGTGATGCGGGCGTTGCTGGTCGGGGCCGTGATCGTCGCGGTCGTGGCGGTGCTGATCGCGTACGTGCTGCCGTCGGTCCTGGCGTGGGGCGTCGTCGCGGCGACCGCCATCGCGGTGGTGTTCGTCACCATGTGGGACTGACCTTGGCAGGCGGCGTGGCCAGCGGGTCTCAGGGCGGCGCGCATAGGCTGATCTGGTGAACGGCTGGACCGACGAACTGACCCGCGCCCGGCTGCACGTGGTGACGGGCAAGGGCGGGACCGGCAAGACCACGGTCGCCGCGGCGCTCGCGCTGGCGCTGGCCACCGGCGGACGGCGTGTGCTGCTGGTGGAGGTGGAGAACCGGCAGGGCATCGCGCAGCTGTTCGACCGCCCGCCGCTGCCGTACTCCGAGGAGCGGATCGCGTCCGCGCCCGGTGGGGGCGAGGTGCGTGCGCTGGCCGTCGACCCCGAGGCGGCGCTGCTCGAGTACCTCGACATGTTCTACAACCTCGGCTTCGCCGGCCGGACGTTGAAGAAGATGGGAGCGATCGAGTTCGCCACCACCCTCGCGCCGGGTCTGCGGGACGTGCTGCTCACCGGCAAGGTCAAGGAGTGCGTGCGCCGCGCGGGCAAGACCGGGCGGCACGAGTACGACGCCGTCGTGCTCGACGCGCCGCCGACCGGTCGGGTGGTCCGGTTCCTGGACGTCACCAGGGCCATGGCCGACCTCGCCAAGGTCGGGCCGATCAAGGGCCAGAGCGACGGCGTGGTCAAGCTGCTGCACTCCGGTGACACGGCGGTGCACCTGGTGGCGTTGCTGGAGGAGATGCCGGTGCGCGAGACGTTGGACGCGGTGGCCGAGCTGGACGCCGCGGACCTGCGGCCGGGCGCGGTGTTCGTGAACCGGGTCAGCCCGCCGCGGCTGCCCGCGCGGTCGGTCGCGTCGGCGTCCGAGGGGCGGGTCGACGTCGGCCGGGTGCGGACCGGGCTGGAGGCGGCGGGCGTCGAGGTGGACGCCGACGTGCTGGACGGGCTGGTCGAGCAGACCGTGGAGCACGCCCTACGGGTTCGGATGGAGGAGCGGGCGAAGGAGAAGCTGGCCGAGGCGGACCTGCCGACGCTGGAACTGCCGGAGCTGACCGACGGCGTGGACGTGGCCGCGCTGTACGAGCTGGCCGAGGTGCTGGTCGGGCGAGGTGTGCGGTGAACCGGCTGGACGTGGACGCGTTGCTGGACAACCCGGAGACCCGGGTGCTGGTGTGCTGCGGTTCAGGTGGCGTCGGCAAGACGACCACGGCGGCGGCGCTGGCCGTGCGTGCCGCCGAACGGGGCAGGCGGGCGGTCGTGCTGACGATCGACCCGGCGCGCAGGCTGGCCCAGTCGCTGGGCCTCGGTGAGCTGGACAACCAGCCCCGCCGGGTCGACGCGCTGGACGTCGACAAGGGCGAGCTGCACGCGATGATGCTGGACATGCGTCGCACGTTCGACGACATGGTGTGGCAGCACGCCGGTCGCGAGCGGGCCGAGCAGATCCTGGCGAACCCGTTCTACCAGACGATTTCCACGTCGTTCTCCGGCACGCAGGAGTACATGGCGATGGAGAAGCTGGGCCAACTGGTCGAACGCGACGAGTGGGACCTGATCGTCGTGGACACCCCGCCGAGCCGGTCGGCGCTGGACTTCCTGGACGCGCCGCAGCGGCTGTCGACCGTGTTGGACGGCAAGCTGATCCGGATGCTGTCGGCGCCCGCCCGTGCGGGCGGGCGCGGCATCCGCAAGATCGTGGGCGCGGGCTTCGGCCTGTTCACCAAAGCCGTGTCCACCATCGTCGGCGGCCAACTCCTGCAGGACGCGTCGACGTTCGTGCAGGCGTTCGACAGCATGTTCGGAGGCTTCCGGCAACGCGCCCAGGCCACCTATGAGCTGCTGCGATCACCCGGAACCGGATTTCTGGTGGTCGCGGCGGCCGAACCGGACGCGTTGCGCGAGGCCAGCTACTTCGTGGAGCGGTTGAGCGCGGAACGGATGCCGTTGACCGGCCTGGTGGCGAACCGGACGCACCCGGTGCTGGCCCCCTTGCCGGCACCAGGTGCGTTGGCGGCGGCGGACCGGCTCGAGCGCACTGGGGACGCTCCGCTGGCTGCCGCGGTGTTGCGGGTGCACGCGGATCGCGTGGCGGTCGCCGATCGGGAGAAGCGACTGCTCGCGCGATTCACCCGTGCGCACCCTGGTGTTCCGCTGATCGGAGTACCCGCGCTACCTACCGACGTGCACGACCTGGACGGTCTGCACGAGATCGGACGGCGGTTGGCGGGCGAGTAGCGGAGCCCGGCCGGTCAACCGACCTTGGACTCCTCGCGGTGCTCCTGACGTGCCGTATCGAGGAGCTCGTGCCATGACGTGACATCCGGGCGACGCCGCAGCAACGCCCGCCGTTCACGCTCGGTCATGCCGCCCCACACACCGAACTCGATCCGGTTGTCCAGGGCCTCGGCCAGGCACTCGGTGCGCACCGGGCAACCCAGGCACACCACCTTGGCCTTGCGCTGCTCCGCACCGCGGACGAAGAGCTGGTCCGGCTCCTCATCACGGCACGAGGCCTTGATCCGCCAATCCCCCTGCTGCATATCCCCCACCTCAGTTCACACAGTGCCCAGACCTTCTAAATCCGCCACACCCCTGCCGCGGATGCCGTAGGCTCACCATCGAGTGGTCGTGCCGTTGGCTGCTGTCGTGGACAGTGACGGACTGTAGAGCCTTCCGGTTCCACCTCCAACCCTGGGTTGCCCACCTGTTACCTGTCTTGAGTACGAGTACTCATCCTGAGTAATCAACTGTGCGCGATCTCGATCACCTCTTCAGGTGCCGCGTACGCTGACCTGCATGCGAGCCAGGAACGGCGTGCTGAAACTGCTCGGACTGTGTCTGCTGGCCGGAGTGCTGCTGGCAGGCATGTTGTTCCCTGTCGTGGGCTCGCTGGGCATGGTGTCGAACAGAGCCAGCGACACGGTCGACAGCATCTCGGCCGACCTGGTCACCACCGACCCGCCGTTGATCTCCACGATCACCGACAAGGACGGCGCGCCGATCGCGTACCTGTACGACCAGTACCGCGTGCTCGTCCCGCCGGAGATGATCTCGCCGACGATGAAGGCCGCGCTCGTCTCGGTGGAGGACCGCCGGTTCTACGAGCACCAGGGCGTCGACTGGCGGGGCACGATCCGGGCCGGGCTGACGAACCAGTTCAGCGGATCGGTCACGCAGGGTGCCTCCACGCTCACGCAGCAGTACGTGAAGAACTACCTCGTGCACGTCGTGGCGCGCAACAACCAGGTGGAGCAGCAGAAGGCGCAGGAGCAGACGGTCGCGCGCAAGGCGCGTGAGTGGCGGATCTCGCTGCAACTGGAGAGCCAGCTGGGCAAGGAGGAAATCCTGGCCCGGTACCTGAACGTGGTGCCGTTCGGGTCGACGATCTACGGCATCGCGGCGGCGTCCCAGGCGTACTTCAACACCACGGCGGACAAGCTGACCGTGTCGCAGGCGGCGATGCTCGCGGGCATGGTCAACAGCCCGTCCGCGCTGAACCCGGAGGTGTTCCCGGAGAAGGCGTTGGAGCGGCGCAACCAGGTGATCGACAAGATGGTCGAGAACGACAAGCTGTCGCGGGACGCCGCCGAGGCCGCGAAGGCCGAACCGCTGGGTCTGGCGACGCCGGTGCGGACGCCCGCCAACGGGTGCATCGGGGCGGGGCCGGAGCACGGGTTCTTCTGCTCGTACGCGCTGACCTACTTGGAGCGCAACGGTTTCAGCCTGGAGCAGTTGAAGACCGGCGGTTACACGATCCGGACCACTTTGGACCGCACCATCACCGATCACGCGAAGCGCGCGGCGGAGGCGCAGGTCGCGAAGTCGACCGACGGGATCGCGAACACGATGGCGGTCGTGCGGCCGGGCAAGGAGCGGCACGAGGTCGTGGCGCTGGTGGCGAACCGCGACTACGGGTTGAAGGCCGACCAGTTCCAGACCCAGTTCGACCTGCCGTCCGGGGTGGAGAACAAGTTCGGGGCGGGGTCGGTCTACAAGGTGTTCACGGCCGCGGCGGCGTTGGAGAAGGGCATGGGCATCGAGAACACGATGGCCACGCCGAACTCGTACGTGTCAAGGGTGTTCAAGGGCGGTGGGGACAAGTGCCCGCCGGCGCCCGAGCCGGCCACGCGGTGGTACTGCCTGGGCAACGCGTCGTCGAACTACCCGCCGCAGATGTCGTTGCAGACGGCGTTGCAGACCTCGCCGAACACCGGGTTCGTGATCCTGGAAGAGCAGCTGGGCATGGACCCGGTGGTGGACATGGCGTCCCGGTTGGGGATGCGCGAGACGATGGCGACGAACATCGCGGGCGTGCGGCCGGACCCGAAGGCGAAGAACAAGGAGCTGCGGATCTCGCAGACCGAGTTCTACAAGTCCAACGGCGGCAACGCGTCGTTCACCCTCAGCCCCGCGCCGGTGAGCACGCTCGAACTGGCGAACGTGGCGGCGACGATCATGAGCGGCGGCGTGTGGTGCCCGCCGTCCCCGATCAACCAGATCCTGGACCGCAACGGCAAGCCCGTGCCGGTGAACGAGGCGCCGTGCGAGCAGGTCGTGGCCGAGCCGTTGGCGAACGGCCTGGCGGTCGGCATGTCCAAGGACGACCAGGGTGCCGGTACCGCGGCGCGGGCGGCGCAGCAGTTCAAGTGGACGCGGCCGATGCTCGGCAAGACGGGGACGACGGAGGACTACAAGTCGGCCGCGTTCATCGGCGCGACCCCCGACTTCGCCGGCGCCGTGCAGACCTTCAACGACGGCGTCGAACCGCGCGGCATCTGCGTGAACGGCGGCCCACCTCGCTTGTGCGCCAAGGGCGACATCTACGGCGGCACAGTGCCCGCGCGCACGTGGTTCGAGACGATGACGAAGATCCACGAGGGACTGCCGGTGCGCGGCATGCCGCCGGTCGAGGAGCGCTACCTCAAGGGCGGCAGCGAGATCCGGATCCCCGACGTCGTCGGCCGCAACATCAACGACGCCACCCGGATCCTCGAACAAGCGGGCTACAAGGTCTCCGCCCAGAACCGCAACTCGGAGCAGCCGAAGGGCCAGGTCGTCAGCCAAACCCCACGCGGCAGCGCCCTGAAGGGCACCATCGTCACGCTCCTGGTCTCCACGGGCTACGTCCCCCCACCACAACCGTCAGACCCACCCCCGACCACCGAATCCCCCGACCCGGGCCAAGGCAACCCCGGCCGCCCCACCGGCCCAGGCCGCCCCACGGGCCCCCCACAGATCACCCTGCCAACCGACCCACCCCGCCGCTGACCGCCACCGCGCGCACCGACCCCCAGGGCGACAACCCACCACCGCTCCACCCCACCGCCCCAGCCCGACCCCACCACCCAGCCACCGCCCTCAGGCCCGAACCCCACCGCTCGGCCACCGCCTCCGGCCCAGCGCGCCCTTCGCGCCCTCCCCGCCGGCCAGACGCCGCCCGGCCCGCCCGCACACCCATCTGACCATGCCAACACCGGCCCAGGGCCTCAAGCTGTCTCCCTGCCAAGCCCGACCCGCGGCCGGCCGCCGGCCCCGTCTCCCACGCGTGCCGCACCCACCGCTCGTGATCGACCGCTCGTCACGAGCACGTCGCCCCGCCCCGCCCCGGCTCACTCCCACCCCACCCCGGCCCGGCCCGGCCCGGCCCGGCTCGCCCCGCCCCGGCACGGCTCGCCCCGCCCCGCCCCGGCACGGCTCGCCCCGCCCCGCCCCGCCCCGGCACGGCCCGCCCCGCCCCGGCCCGGCCCGGCACGGCTTTGCCGGCCGGGCTTCTCGCCGGCTCCGGGG